>JAHQVQ010000102.1 GCA_019634305.1 Flammeovirgaceae bacterium
AAAAGTGTGGAGATTACTGAAGATACTATCCAGGTTAATTCTCTTTCCTTTGGAACCAATACTGAAGAAAAACTTAGAGATTTTAAAAACCCAATCATTTTCCCTCCCGGAAAAGTAAATGCCTTAGATAACTTTTTTGCCACTCTGAAAAAACTTTCAAGTGAAGATGAGCTTATCAGAATTGTCCATTATGGAGATTCCCAATTGGAAGGAGATCGAATTAGTGACTATCTAAGAGATCGGTTTCAAAAACGATTTGGTGGCTGTGGAGTAGGATTAGTTCCAATTATTCCAGTAAATGATATAAGTGGTACTTTCAAACAAACTGCCAGTGAAAACTGGGTGCGTTATGCCTCATTTGGTGCTGAAAGAAAACAACCTCAACATAAAAATTATGGGCTTTTAGGGCATTATTTTTCCCTCTACGATCATGAACACAAGCCCAGTGCTCCATTCTCTGGTTGGGCAGAATTTTCAAGATACAGAAAAACTTATAGAAGGTTTAATGTAGTGGAAGAAACCAAAATTATATACAGAAATAAAAGAAGTCCGATTACACTTAAATATAAATTAAATAATAATGATGGACAGGTAGAGCTTCCTCCAAATCAGGATCTTGGCATAAAAACCATAAAAATGAATGGTGATTTTGTGAAGGCTTATATGGAGTTTAAAAGTGGTGGTTCACCGGATATATATGGAGTAGCTTTCGATTGCCAAAGGGGAATTGCTCTGGATAATGTCCCTATGAGAGGAAGTTCCGGAACTGAATTTACCCAGATCAGTAAAAACTTTTTCAGAGAACAGGTAGAAAAACTCAATGTAAAGTTTATGATTGTTCAGTATGGGGTAAATGTAATTCCAAATATACGTGACGACTATAACTATTATGAATATTCACTTTCTAAACAACTAAAATATTTAAAATCTCTTGATCCTGAATTAGACATCTTGGTGGTGGGCGTTTCGGATATGTCTTGGAAAAACGGGACAGTTTATGAAAGTTATCCAAATGTAGAGTTAGTAAGAGAAGCTCAGAAAAAAGCGGCTTTTAAAGCAGGCTGTGCTTTTTGGGATTTATATTCAGCTATGGGAGGAAATAATTCTATGATTAGCTGGGTAAATGCTGAGCCTCCTCTGGCTTCAAAAGATTATACCCATTTCACCACCAGAGGGGCAAGGCTGGTAGGAGAAATGTTGTATAATGAAATAATGCAAGAGTACGAAAGTTATAAAAAACGAATGAGGAGCATACAGTAGCTCTTTATGGTTTTTCAAAGAATTGTGAATTGACTAAATAGTAATCAATGGGATGGAGCAAATTAACAAAATGGTTTTATAAACCATTAATTACCGTTTTAACAGTATTTTTATTTTCATATTCCCAGGGAATTGGCCAAAGTAATGATCCAACTACCGATTGGTGGTTTATGGATTATAGCTTCATTAAATATCAGGATAATTTCCTTCAGGCAACAAGCCCGAAAACACTTACCCATGTTTTTGAAAAATTAATAAAACTGGAAAATACAAAGGATAGTAGAGTTAATATCCTTCATATTGGGGATTCCCATATTCAGGCAGATATCTTTTCGGGTCAGGTACGAGATAAGTTTATTAATGATCCCAGGTTTCCTGTCAATAGCAGAGGATTTGTTTTTCCTTATAGTGTAGCCAGAACAAATAACCCATACAATTATAAGTCTTTTGGAAATGGTATTTGGGAAAATAAAAGAAGTGTGAAAAGTAAACACTTTAGCAAATGGGGGTTGGCAGGAATTTCTTTAGAAACTCGTGATGAAAATGCCTCTGTTTCACTTCATCCCAATGTTGGAAACCATATTTATGAAATTAGAAAAGTGAAGGTTTTTTACCCAAATAATAATCCAAAATCATTCGATGTAGTAGTTGCTCCAGTAGCTGGAAATTCTATTTCAAGCTTTTTTGAAGGCGATGGCTATGTAGAGTATTCTTTTAAGAAACCACAGAGTTCTGTGGAAATTCAGGTGAGTAAAAACGAAGATTTCCAAAATGAATTAATACTTCAGGGAGTAATGTTGGATAATATGGCTCCTGGTGTGGTTTATAGTGCTTCAGGGTTTAATTCAGCTGATGTTGGTAGTTATGCCAGGTGTGTGGATTTCGAGAAAAACCTGGAAGGAATTAGCCCCGATTTAGTGGTAATTTCCCTTGGTACTAATGATGCCTACATGTACAATTTCAATCAGGTTCAGTTCAAGTCTGATTTAAGGTCCATGATTAACAAAATCAGACGAATGGTTCCTGAGTGTTCTATTATTTTAACCTCTCCTGCAGATAATTTTAGGAGAAGAAGATATGCCAACAAAAACAATGAAAAGGCCAGAAATGTGATGGTGGAACTTTCCAGGGAAATGGATGTTGCTGTTTGGGATTTATTTCATATTATGGGAGGGTTTCAGTCCATGAATACCTGGTATGGCAAAGGCTTGGCGCAGAGAGATAAATTACATTTTACTTCAAAAGGATATAAACTTCAGGGAGAATTATTCTATCAGGCATTTGATCGTACCTTTCAACAGTATAAGGAATTTAAAATGATGGGTGGGAATTAAGTTTTTTTACTTACAAAAATACTATTTAGATAGGGTTGCGAAATTTTTTTCCTTTTCCCCAATTCATAAAAATCCCTTAAAAAATTAAAATACCCAATTCTTTACCTTAATAGAAAACCTCAATTAATTTCCAATTTTCTTAAGGTTAATAAACAACTTTTGCTTTTAAGTGCTAAATTGGCTGCATAAGTTAAATTATAACGGATCAGCGAACTAGCAGAGATTATGGCAGAAAAAAGCAATTATCAACCAATTGAAAACTACGGCATTATTGGAGACCTTCATACAACCGCACTTGTGGGCATGGATGGTTCCATAGATTTCATGTCTTTTCCCCATTTCGATTCACCAACAATATTTGCGGCTATATTAGATGATAAAAAAGGAGGGAGGTTCAAGATTGCCCCAATTCTAAAAGGAGCCAAACAAAAACAAATTTATCTGCCAAATACGAATGTATTAATGTCAAGATTCCTATCAAAAGAAGGGGTTGCAGAGATTATTGATTATATGCCTGTAGAACAGGATGATGTTAGCCATGAATTGGTGAGAAAAGTCTCAACTATTAGAGGAGAAGTACATTATGAAATGATTTGTGATCCACAATTTGATTACGGAAGAGCCACTCATACCGTTGAACAAAAATCGGATGGTGTATTGTTTACTTCCAATGGAGATGACAATTTAAAGCTATTCTTAAGATGTTCCATTCCAGTAGAAGTAGTAGAAGGCAAGGCAATTGTAAAATTTACGCTTCATGCAGGAGAAACGGCCTCATTTATATTAGAACAATATAATTTGGGTGTTCATCCACCAAGTGCAGCACCAGATTTTGTAGAAGAGTCATTTATAAACACGGTTAATTATTGGAGGAAATGGATAAGAAGATCAAACTACAAAGGAAGATGGAGAGAGATGGTCAATAGATCAGCACTTACCCTAAAACTTCTAACTTCCCAGAAATATGGATCTGTAGTAGCTGCACCAACTTTTGGACTTCCAGAAGAAATAGGTGGAGAAAGGAATTGGGATTACAGATATACTTGGATTAGAGATGCATCCTTTACTTTATACAGTTTGATCAGACTGGGATACACTGAGGAGGCTTCAGGGTTTATGAGTTGGATTGAAGGAAGGTGTAAAGATCTGGATGAAGATGGTTCACTGAAAATAATGTACGGAATAGATGGTAGAAAAGAATTACCAGAAACGACCTTAGATCATTTTGAGGGATATATGGGTTCCAGTCCGGTAAGAATAGGTAATGGAGCGCACGATCAATTGCAATTAGATATTTATGGAGAATTAATGGATTCTGTGTATTTATATAATAAATATGGAGAACCGATTTCGAATGAATTATGGAAAAATCTTGTGCGGTTGGTGGATTGGGTAACTTTAAATTGGCAGAAAAAAGACGAAGGAATTTGGGAAGTAAGGGGAGGACAACAGGAGTTTCTTTATTCCCGATTAATGTGTTGGGTAGCTATTGACAGGGGAATTAGATTGGCATTGAAAAGATCATTTCCAGCACCTTTGGACAGATGGTATAGAACTAGAGATCAAATATATATAGAGATATTCAAGAAATTCTGGGATGAGGAAAGGCAAACTTTTGTGCAGCATAAAGGCTCCAAAACAGTTGATGCTGCTTTATTGATGATGCCTTTAGTGAAATTTATTAGCCCAACTGATCCTAAGTGGTTATCTACTCTTAAAGCTATTGGTGAAGATCTTACAGATGATTCATTAGTTTATCGATATCGAACTCATGAAGCCGCCTCAGATGGTTTATCTGGGGAAGAGGGTACTTTTTGTATGTGTTCTTTCTGGTATGTAGAATGCCTTTCCAGATCTGGAGAGCACGAACAAGCCAGATTGTTACTAGAGAAAATGTTCGGTTATGCCAATCATTTGGGACTTTATGCGGAAGAACTTGGACCAAGTGGAGAACACTTAGGTAATTTCCCACAGGCATTTACCCACCTGGGATTAGTAAGTGCAGCCTTTGATCTTGATAGAAGAATTACTGAATCGAGAAGTAAATAGGAGTTTATTATTCTTTGTAAATAAAAATGTGCTTCTTAATTTTTGAGGAGCACATTTTTTATTTTAAGCTCAAAATTTCCATAAACTCTAAAAAAGTTGAATGGGCAAGGCTGGGAATATTTTCAATTTCAGAAAGTGGGAATTTTTTTGAAATTTTAATGAATGAGTGGGAGGAAAGGTATTTTTCGAGTTTGGAAGATGCTAATTTATTCGTCAACAAATAATTGTCTTCATCAAAGTGATATTCCCATGGAGAGGCTTTATTAATACATAAATAAATTTCCTCAGCCTGATTAGATTGAATATTATGGATAAGTGCTTCCCTGAAGTTTTCTAATAATTCTCCTTGTAAATGAAGCGTGCAACTGATTTCATTTCCCCACCAAACCATTGTTCTAAAGGCAAATACTGAATCCGATTTAAATAGTTTGGGAAAATCAAGTATTAAATAGGGCAGGTTTTGGTAATTTTCTCCTTTAGATATTTTCCCATTTTTTTGATTCATTCCTTCAGGAAAATTTATAGAATAGTGATTTATTGCAGCCTTAATTTCTATTCTCGACTTAGAAAGTAATTCAGTTATTTCATTTGTAATCAGTCTTTTAGTTAAAAGGAAATCCTGATCTTTTAAATATTGAAGTGCTTTATCTGTCATTATTTTTGATATTAGAAAGCTAAAACTAAATTACTATGGCATAAAAATTTGGAGCTTTGGCCAAAGTTTTATCCAGTTTTTCTCATTGATACGATTTTTATAAATAGCTGCCTTTTCCATCTGAAATTCTTTGGTAGGATAAACTCTAAGTTCAAATAAATCATTTAATCCGTGGGGATAGATGGCCTCAAATTCATTTTTATTAAGCCTTACAGCAACACAGGTTGGTGTTTCTACCCAAAAAGAAACAGCCTCTTCTGTTGATTTATAGGCTTGATGTCCTTGTTTCAAATGCATTCTTGCCTGATTTTTTACTGACCAATTTACTGAAGCATCTATTTTGAATAATTTAGAATCCAATTCCCAATCTATTTCCATATCTGTATTTTCCGGATCGAAGTAAATTACATCTACATCGTTCAAAGAGGTTGGATTTTCATAACTATGCAAAAAATCCCAAACTTTGTTTCTTACAAAACCAGCGCCTATCCAGCAATCAGGAAGTTCTAGAGATGCTACAATTTCCATCTTTTCTATCAGAAAAGAATCAGAAGTTATGATGGATTTCAATTTTTGGTAATATAAAGTCTCCATGTTCTTTTTTTAAAGAAGGCTTAAAAGCAAAATACCCTATCCAATTTGACTAAAGCAAACAGTTAGGGTAATTTATATAATGGAAATGCTCAAGAAAATCTACAAGGAGAGTACAAGAGTAATAAATACTAGGCCGGAAACCATGGCGAGAATTAATCCTGTTTTTTTAATAAAAATATTAACCTCTTTTTCTGAAAATTCCGGTTCACTACTTTTCCCTTCCTCCTTATTAAAAGTATAGGTCTCCCAACTTTTGTTGCTGAAATAATTCATATTTTGATAGATTAATAAATTATTAATGATATGTTTGTCACGTAATATTTTTGTCTAATATCAATTAAAATTTTTTCTTTAGTTATATTTAGCACGCGATCAGTATGTTTTATTAGCATAACAAGTGATAATGAAGAACCAAGAAGAGCCTGCCAAAAATGATGAAGTGAAGAATGACCCTCCTCCATTTTTAAAATCCTGGAAACAGCTTTATGCGATAGTGATTGGTGAGTTAGTAGTTTTAATTGTTTTGTTTTACTGGATTACCATTTATTTCTCATGACCCTTTTAGATTGGTTTGTGCTGGGTGGCACCTTATTATTTATTGTAGTTTATGGAACCTGGAAAACGAAAGGAAGCAAGGATATCCAGAGTTATTTGTTAGGAAATAAAGAAGCACAATGGTTTACAGTTGCCTTGTCAATTATGGCAACGCAGGCAAGTGCCATCACTTTTTTATCCGCTCCAGGTCAGGCTTTTTCTGATGGAATGCGATTTATCCAGTTTTACTTTGGGCTACCCTTAGCTATGGTTTTCCTTTCCGTTACACTTGTACCGATTTACCATAAATTAAATATTTATACCGCATATGAGTACCTGGAAAAGAGATTTGATTATAGAATCCGGGTATTAACAGCTTTATTGTTTTTAATTTCCAGAGGACTTGCTGCGGGATTTACCATTTTTGCTCCTTCCCTTATTTTATCATCCCTTTTAGGCTGGGATATATATTTTACCAACCTGATAATAGGATTTTTAGTCATTATTTACACAGTTTCTGGAGGGACAAAGGCGGTTAGCCAGACCCAGAAATACCAGATGGGTGTCATTGTAGTGGGGATGTTTATTGCAGGGGTAATGGTTGTTTCTTTATTACCAAATCAGGTCACCTTCGGAGATGCTCTAAATATTGCTGGCAAAATGGGTAGGTTAAATGTTGTGGACCTAGAATTTGACCCAACCACTAAATACAACATCTGGACAGGTATAATTGGGGGTTTTTTCCTGGCACTTTCCTATTTTGGAACTGATCAATCACAAGTACAGCGCTATTTATCCGGGAGTTCTGTTGGGCAAAGCCGTCTAGGGTTATTGTTTAATGGGATGATGAAAATCCCTATGCAATTTGCCATTTTATTTATTGGGGCAATGCTTTATGTTTTCTATTTCTTTTTCCAGCCGCCTGTATTTTTCAACCAGGTATTATTGGAAGATGCCAAACAAACAGGGCAGGTAGTTCAGCTGGAAAAATTGGATAAAGATTATTCAAAAGCATTTTTCGATAGAAAAGAAAAAGCCTTTAAAGTGGTAGCTGCCTTGCATAAAGATGATGATGAGTCAGTTGATCAGGCTATTGAAGATTTAAAAACTTCCGATCAGAATCTTAATGATATTCGTGAGCAAACCATTTCTTCGATAAAAGAAGCAAGTCCAGAAGCAGATACTAACGATACTAATTACGTATTTCTCAATTTTGTATTGGATTACCTTCCCCCAGGTCTGATTGGTTTATTAATCGCAGTGATATTATCAGCTTCCATGTCCTCTACTTCATCAGAATTAAATGCGTTGGCTTCTACTACACTGATTGACATTTACAAAAGATATTATAAAACTGAAGGAAGTGACCGCCATTACCTGAATGTTTCCAAATTGATGACGGTGGTTTGGGGAATCTATGCCATTATTTTTGCAATGTTTGCCAATCGGCTGGGAACCCTAATTGAAGGTGTAAATATTTTGGGTTCTCTGGTTTACGGAACTATTTTGGGAGTTTTCCTGGTAGCTTTTTTCGTGAAAAATGTAAACGGAACCATGATTCTGTTTGCAGCGGTATTCTCTGAAATAGTAATTCTGTATTGCTGGCAGTTTACAGAAATCCCTTTTTTATGGTATAATGTTATCGGTTGTTTATTAGTGTTAATTCCTTCTTATCTTTATTCAATTGCCATTGGCACAAAACAAAAAAGCTGATGAAAAATCATCAGCTTTTTTAATTGGAAAAATGTTAGAATAGTTCTAATACATTATGCTATCTCAGCAGCTTTTTCTTTAATTAAGGCTGAGATTTTATCTCCAACTTCAGTAGTGGAGTAAGACTTTTCAGCATTTATATCTACAGTAACAAATCCAGTATTTAAAGCCTCTTCCACTGCATCTCTGATTACAGTAGCTTCTTTCACCATATCAAAAGAAGTTTCTAATAACATTGCAGCAGATAAGATTGAAGCCATTGGGTTGGCAATGTTTTTCCCAGTAGCCTGAGGATAAGAACCATGAATTGGCTCATATAATCCTAAACCACTCCCTACAGAAGCAGAAGGCAACATTCCTAAAGAACCTGCAATTACAGAGGCTTCATCAGTAATGATATCTCCAAATAAGTTTTCAGTTAAGATAACATCAAACTGGCTTGGGTTT
>JAHQVQ010000103.1 GCA_019634305.1 Flammeovirgaceae bacterium
ACCAGATTCGATCAGTTGCACAATTTGAGTGTGGTAGGCTTTTATGAAATCAATGAGAGGTGGAGTTTATCATCCAACTTTTATGTGTCTACTGGTACACCAACCACATTTTATTCTAATAGGTTTGAATTCCAAAACTATGCAGTCCCTTATACCAATAATGCTGGAAGAAATAATGTACGGATTCCAACTTATCATAGGTTTGATTTCTCAGTTACGCTAAATGGTAAAAAGATTAAAAATGACAAAAAAAGGAAAAATGAAGACTTTTGGGTGTTTTCTTTTTACAATGTTTATGGTAGAAGAAATCCATTTTCTATCTATTTCAGCCAGCAGGATGGAAGAATTCCTGTTGGAAATCCTATTATAACAGAGGCTGTAAGGTTTTCAGTTTTTGGATCAATAATCCCTTCTGTTTCTTATAATTTCAAATTTTAACCGGAAGGAGATTATTAAATTAAATCATAAATAAATAATATTAAAAAATATAAATCATGAATCGATTATTAAAACTTGTCGGTTTCCTTTTAATAAATAGTTTTTTGTTTGGCTGTGAAGATGTGATAGACATTGATGTAGAAAGTGGCTCTCCTATTTTAGCAGTAGATGCCTGGTTAACTAACCAATCTGAAAATCAGACCATAAAATTAAGGTATTCAACTCCTTATTTTGATAGCTCTAAAGCTCCGGTGGGCACAGGTGCTTCAGTTACGGTTTCTGATGAAAATGGGAAGGTTTATAATTTTGTAGATCCAGATCAGGATGGAGATTATATTTGGGAAAGCAATGGAACGGATAGCATCGGGATTCTGGACATGGAATATACCTTAAATGTGATTTTTGATGGGGAGGCATATCAGGCTAAGTCAGTTGTGAAAAGAGTTCCCCCAATTGATTCTATTTTCGTGGAATATAGGGAGGAAGACTTTGGCTTTCCGGAAGGTTATTATGCACAAGTTTTTGCAAAAGATCCTGAAGGTAACGGAGATGCTTATTGGATCAGAACTTATAAAAATGGAGCGTTTTTGAATAAACCGAATGAGATTAACCTTTCTTATGACGGTGGATTTTCAGCTGGATCAAATATAGATGGTATTACTTTTATCACCCCGATTCGGGAAGCTATCAATCCATTTGATGAAGATGAAAGCGAGGATGGAGGTTTTCTTTCCCCTTATGTGTTGGGAGATAATATAAAAGTAGAAGTTTTGTCTATCACCGATGATGCTTTTGATTATATGAATGAAGTAAAAATACAAATCGACAGACCAGGTGGAATTGGGGAATTATTTGCCTCACCAATTTTTAATGTTACTTCAAATATTGAAAATGTCAGTGGAAACCCTGAAGATAAACCTCTGGGATTCTTTGCAGTATCCAATATTTCCGTAGCTGAAACTACTGTGGTAGAATAAAATTAAGCACCTGTGCTCCACACTGGGTACTATTATTTCCGAGAAATAGTAAGCTCTCTATCAGTCTTTTACGGCAAAATTATACAGGGTTAATTTTGAATTATTATTTAAATAATCAGTTGGAAACAAAAAAAGGATTGGAGCTAGCTCCAATCCTTTTTTTGTTTTGAAATCACTGAGCTTAATCATCACTCATTCCCATATACTGAAGTACCCAGTAAAATAACATGACTGCGCTACTTAATGCTCCTACAAAATAAGTTAATGCAGCCCATTTTAAAGCATCTTTTGACATGGCATATTCATCCTGATTAACCACTCGGTTACCATCTATCCAAGCCAGAGCTCTTTTACTAGCATCTAGCTCCACAGGAAGGGTAATTACACTAAATAAAGTGATTACGGCATAACAGGCTATTATTGTAAGTATCACCAATTTGAATGGAAAAATTTCAAAAGCAAATGCACCAAAAATACCAATTAGGAATATGATGTTCAGAATTTTATTACTGATATTCTGAACAGGAACCATTACCGATCTAAATTCCAAAAAGCTATAAGCAGTAGCATGTTGAACGGCATGGCCACATTCGTGAGCTGCTACTGCGGCTGAAGCAGCATTTCTTCCATGGTAAACTGGCTCACTTAAATTCACAGTTTTATTTGCCGGATTGTAGTGGTCAGTTAGTTCACCAGGTACACAAGTGACATCTACATCATAAATTCTATTATCTCTTAGCATTTGCATAGCTACTTCCGCTCCGGACATTCCCGAAGCAATCGGAATTTTGGAATATTTCCGGAATTTGTTCTTAAGCCTGGTACTGATTATCCAGCTTAATAACATAAATCCTATAATTATTATCCAATACATATTTTTCTAAGTTTAATTGATTTTGATTTTATAACTATTAATGAAATCTAATCAATTTTGCTGCAAATCAATTAAAAAATGACAAAATGTCACTGGCTACTTAAAATAACGAGCACAAGTGCTCATAAAAAAAGTCCCATATCTTTTGGACACAGGACTTGCAGTGTTAAGGTGCTTATTGATTAATGCAGAGCACTTGGACTTAGTTCATTTTTTATGGCTAATTCTACATCACCTACCGATTCATACAGTTGTCTGTAAGAATTGATCACCCAGTATTTTTTCTGGAATTTATCTTTAATGTAGGGTGTAGTAAGAATTTCTTTAATATTATAGGGTGTCCGGATAGGTTTATTTTCCAATGCATAAATGGATTCTCCCGGGGAAGAAAGAATACCTGCACCGTAAATTCTTAAACCTTCTTCTCTATTTCTAATTAGCCCAAACTCAACGGTGTACCAATACAATCTGGCGATCATTTCAATTGCCCAATCATTGGTGATATGCTTTAAGGCAATTTTACTTAATCCCTTCAAAAAACCACAAAAATTTTCATCAGTAAGTAAAGGAACATGACCGAATACATCATGAAACATATCTGGCTCTTCCAGGTAATTTAATTGTGATAATTTTCTGAACCAGGTAGTGGCTGGGAATTTTTTGTTTTCTAATAATTCGAAAAACTCTTTGTTGGGAATAAGTCCTTCTACAACTTCAAGTTGCCATCCGGTGATTCCGGTTAGTTCTTGATTAACCTCTTCGAAATTAGGGATTTTTTCAGCTACAAATCCAATTTTTTTTATGCCATCAAGGTAAGCATTGGAGGCTCTTCCAGGCAGAATTTCCATTTGTCTGTTGTAGAGTAACTCCCACACCTGCTTGTCCTCTACGGTATATGCATTATAATTCTGTAACATGTGGTTGGTGTTTTATGTGTTTATTGGTACGATAAATATACAATTTAGTTAGTGTAACAACAATTGTTTCGCATTTATTTAGCATGGTAACAAAATTCTGATTTTTTGTATCAGGCCTATATATGATTAATGCAAGATTTTATAAATAAGTTCTTTAAGGATTTGGGGTTCTGAGGAAAGGCTGTCAACCCCTTTAGATTGCAAATCTGCCAGATGAATATAATGAATGATATTAGTGGTTTTTCCTAAAGAGTGGTTTTTGGCTGCATGAAAATATTCTTGTATAAAAAAAGGATGCACCTTAAGCATTTTTGCCAATTGATCCTTCGGTTCATTTCTATTCTGATGAACCATTAATACTTTAGAAAAATAATTGAACAAAAGACTTATGGTAGGAATAATTGGATTATCCTTGGGATTTGCTGCAAAATAATTGATAATCTGGTTCGCTTTAAGAACATCTTTGTAAGCTAGGGCTGTCTGTAGTTCAAAAGCATTAAATTCTTTACTAATGCCAATATGTTTGAGCACTAAATCCTCATTAATTTCAATTTTTTCTTCGTAGTTCAGGAGGAGTTTGACTATTTCATTGGAAATTCTGGTAATGTTATTTCCAATAAATTCAGCCATCATTATGGAGGCCCTTTCTGTGATTTTATGACCTTTTTCCTTACAATGGTTTTTTATCCATATTGGAACCTTGTCATCGTACATTTTTTTACTGTCTACAAAAACACTATGCTTTTGAAGTGTTTTGGCAATTTCTGATCGGCCATCAAGCTTTTTATGCTTATAATTGAAAACTAATACTGTAGAAGGCATGGGAGCTTTACAATATTTACTTAACATTTCCTGACCTTCCTTCCGCCCAATATCCTGAAGATCTTGAGCTTCTTTCACTATAATTACCTGCCGCTTTGAACCCATAGGAAAGCTTTTGGCCTTTTCCACAATGGCTCTTATGGGGACATCTTTTCCGTAGGCAATGGTCTGGTTAAAACCCCTTTCTGGTGGAGTGAGAGCGTTATTTTCAATATAATCTGATATCTGATCGATAAAATAACTTTCATCGCCAGTAAGAAAGTAAATGGGAGAATATTGATTGTTCTTCAAGTCTTTTAATACATCCTCTGCTTTAACCGCCATATTGCTATAATTCTTTAGCCTTTAATTCTCAGGGCTAAATTTATTGTGAGTTACGTTACTTAATTCTTATCGATTTGGATATTCAGCCTCTAAATTAATTATAAAAATGAATCTCCCTACAGTACACTTTTTATTTTTGAGAAACTATTATTTATTTAACTACTGAACCTGGCTAGGAAGGAATTGTATGGTAACCAATATTGAATTAAAATTTAGGAAATAACCAAAATCTCAAATTTTTTAATTCTGGCCATTCATCAAATTATTTTATTATACTTTTGCGAAAAATTTTGCCTAAACAACTTTAAAGAAAAGTGCAAAATTGATTGAATATGGTTACAATGCAACCCGGTTTATAGTTATATATTATTAGCGTTGCTGTAAAAAATAATCAAATAGTGAATGCAGATTTGTAATACCATTCCGGCTCTCAGACAATTATTGGATGAGTATAGAAAAAAAGGGAAATCCATAGGCTTAGTGCCAACTATGGGTGCACTTCATTCTGGTCATATTTCTTTGATAGAAAAGGCTAAAAGTGGCAATGACGTTGCAGTTTGCAGTATTTATATTAACCCTACCCAGTTCAATAATCAGGAAGATTTTGAAATGTATCCACAAACTGTAGAGAAGGATTGTGAACTCCTTAAACCTGCTGGTTGTGATGTGGTTTTTGTACCATCTCATGAAGAAATGTATCCGGGAGGTTTTCATAACGACCTGACCAAGCTTGATTTTGGAAGCATTTCAGAGGAGTTAGAAGGAAAGTTTAGACCAGGACATTTCAATGGTGTGGGAATTGTGGTTTCAAAATTATTGAATATTGTAAATCCCGACAAAGCCTTTTTTGGGCAAAAAGATTTACAGCAGTTTTTGATCATTAATAAGTTAGTAAAAGATTTTTCTTTTGGAGTTGAATTAGTGTGTTGTCCAATTATCAGAGAGAAAGATGGATTGGCAATGTCATCCAGAAACAGCCGTTTATCTCAGGAAGAAAGAAATGAAGCTTCTTTACTTTTTAAAGTGCTTTCCCAAGCCAAAGAGAAACTAATTTTTGGAGAAGATGTTAATGTTGTTGGAAATGAAGCTAAAGAAAAAATAGCATCGAATAAATTTTTTAAACTAGAGTATTTCGAAATTGTGGATATAAAATCCTTAAAACCAATTCATCAAATTAAAGGTTTAGAAGACATTGCCCTTTTTGTTTCCGCATATTTAGGAAAGGCAAGGTTGATTGATAATATACTAATAAATGCTACAAAATGTAGTGATAATTAGAGTTTTTGTAGTCGGGTAAGAAGTATATTTTACCCAATTAATGATAATGAGATGGAATTTCTCAAAATAAAAGTACTAGTGCTTAAAGGGGAGAAATTATGTATATTGAAATATTAAAATCTAAAATTCATAGAGCAAGGGTAACTCAGGCAGAACTTAATTATGTTGGAAGTATGACCGTAGATGAAGATCTAATGGATGCTGCCGATATTGTTGCTGGGGAAAAAGTTCAGATAGTGAATAATAATAATGGGGAACGGTTTGAAACCTATGTGATTACCGGGGAAAGGGGAAGTGGAACAATTTGCTTAAATGGAGCTGCAGCAAGGAGAGTTCAGGTTGGAGATGTTATTATCATTATTTCCTACTGTAGTGTGAAAAAGAAAAAGGCTAAATCTATTAAACCAATTCTGGTATTTCCAGATGAAAATAATAAAATTTAGTACGGTACTTTTTTTTAATTAAAAAGAGTTCCTTATTTCGAAAAAAGATAAAATACACGAA
>JAHQVQ010000104.1 GCA_019634305.1 Flammeovirgaceae bacterium
GCTAGGCCAGGAAAACATAATTGGGAATATTGGAATAATGCTATTTTGTATCAAATGCTATTCTTTGATAAATTTTTCCAAAAAAATTAAACTACTCTATGGTAAAACAACTGAATATTAATATAGCATATGAAGAGTTGGATAACATTGATGAATTAAATCCGACTGATAAAAATTTATTAATAGTAGCCAGAAAAGCAAGTGAAAAGGCTTATGCGCCTTATTCCAATTTTTTTGTCGGAGCAGCTGTTTTGTTGGAAAATGGGGAAATAACTTCTGGAGCAAATCAGGAAAATGCGGCTTATCCATCAGGACTTTGTGCTGAAAGAACGGCTATTTTCTGGACAGGAGCTAATTTTCCCACCAAGAAAATTGAAGCCATTGCTGTCACTGCCAAAAAAGGTCCGATAGGTGATTTTATAATGGCTTCTCCATGTGGAGCTTGTCGTCAGGCTTTATTAGAATATGAAATTAAGCAAAAGGAAAATATCAGAGTAATCTTGGAAGGAAACAATGGGAAAGTGTTAATACTAAATGCAATTAGAGATTTGTTGCCTATTCAATTTACAAGTGAGGCATTTTTGTGAAAAATGAAATTTGCCTATTGCTCTTTTTTCTCCTGACATAAGGCAAGAATCAGATCGCTCACAAACTTATTCTTTTCCTTTTCACTAAAAGTGACCAGGTTTTTATCCTGCAATTTCATTACCGCTTTTTCTGCAAGTTCTATAGCACCTTCCAGCGTTTGTTTTTTGCTCAAAAAATTGGAAATAGCTTTTTGCTTTTGAGACATTTTATTCGCCATTTCCCCAGAATAAGACAATTCTAAAAGTTGTAATTCCTGTATAATTAAACCAGAAGGCTTTATCCTTTTCAAAACATTCTGAGTGACTAACCCGATGAATTTTTGTTCATTATTTCGAATGGGTTCACCAAGTTTTTGATTGCCATAATTTTCCAGACAAAAACCTCCGGTTATTTCTTTTAAGGCAAGTTCTGTCTCCATTTGTGGGATAGAGGCATAATTATCAATGGTGAAATGTGCTTTGAAAGTGTCGTCTACCTGCCATTTTAAAAATGCGGAAATTTGAACCGGATGACCGGCTTTATCGATAGTTTTTACCAATTCTGTTTTTACCGAAAAGGCTTTCAATGAAATCTTCTTTCGCTTTAAAAATGGATTCAACCAAAAGAAACCTGATTTTTTAATGGTTCCTTTATATTCACCAAAAAGCGTAACCAAAACACCATCATTTGGCAGAATACTCACAAAACCACCGAAACTCAAGAAGATTAATAAAAGGAGAAAAATCCCCAAACTTTCGAAGGAGGGTAAAAAAAAGAACGATAAAGCCAATAACACCATCACCAATTGGATGATGATCATGGTAAACCCGGAAAATGTTTTAAAATCCTTTTCCTCCATTATTTATATTCTCGGAAATTTATTGAAGTTAGTTTAGCATGTTCAGGCTTGAAAAGCCCAATTAATATATTAAGCAGGCAGAATATTAGAAAAATCTCTTTCGTTCACAAATTGTCCCAAGGATGCTTCATAAACATCATCCTCCCACTGTTCTATATTCAATACAAATTTTTCAGAATCATCGATGTATTCCCACCCCACAAATTCTTCGGACTCTCCCTTACTTTCTACATTCTTATAAAAACCAGGCCTTTGGCTTTCCCTATAAAAAACCTTTCCATCGTAAATAACTTCTTTTGGAGGCTTTCCTTTATCATTTATTCCATCTTCAACAGCCTCCCCTAATTTACCAAAGGGAATTTTTCGGGAAACGGTTAATACCAGTTCGTCATCTTCTTCTATATAGAGAAAGATAGAATCATCAGCACAGGTAAGTTTGTACTCATAAGTAAAATATTCATTCCCCCAATCATATTCAAATTCAGCATCAACTTCCCAGGTTTTCAGGTCATATTCTACAATAAAACCTTTCCTTAAATCTCTGATGTGTAAATTTGTAGGGTCATAATGAGGAAGTTCTTCCTCTTTTTTCTTCTTTTTAAAAAATCCGAAAGGCATAATATTTTTGGTTTTGTTTCTAAATTTTTAACCGGATAAAAATTCCCTTTGTTCCAATAGAAAGTAGATGGACAGGTTTAACTTGCAGAATAGCTGCCACAATTATCTATTTGTAAATGAGATGTTGCTCCACTAAAAAATTCTGGAACTTAAATGTAAAAAAAGTATATGACTATTTACAATAAAGCTCAAATACACCTTAGCCTTTTTTTATTTTTTCTATCTAAACAGACAGGCCCATCCTGAATAATCCCCACAATTAATTTATTCTGGTACAAAGCTTATTTGGATGGAGGTTGTGTCTTTTTATTGAAGTGGAAAAACTTCCTGAATTTTCCCACAGTTAGTGCATGTTCTTCCGTGCCTTCATCTCCCAATAAGAAACTCCAAGGTTTTAAAGAGTCTACATTATCGCACAAAATTTTAATCATGGCTACCAATGGCACACTTATAAACATTCCGGGAATTCCCCAAACATATCCACCTAAAAGCACACTCAGTATAATTACAAAAGGATTAATTCGAACACTTCCTCCAACAATATTGGGGGTAAGAATGTTATTTTCTGTAAACTGTACAATGACAAAAAGTACAACTACTCCAAGTGCTAAATTTGGAGAATCACCTGTAAGTAATGCAAATAAAAATGGAAATAGATAACCAATGATTGTCCCGAAATAAGGAATGAAATTGATAATTGCCGCAATTACCCCAAGTAATACAGCATGCTCCACTCCTACTATCATTAACCCAATAGAATTTAAGAAACACAATAAAAATACTACAAAGAATACCCCCGACATGTATTTTTTTGTAACTACAGAAACTTCATCAAGTGTTTTCTCTGCTATAATTAGGTTATGATCGGGAATTAACTTAAGGATAAAATCTCTGAATTTATTTCTATAATATAGGAAGAAGAAAATATAAACAGGAAGAATAAAAATAGAAAAGATAGTGTTGGTGGTTGCATTTAAAAAAATGGAAATATGCTGACCTAAATTTCTGGAAAGTTCCTTCATGTTTTCAATTAAAAAAACTTCCTTATTTTCGATATTCAGATCTAATAAAGATTCTACCACAGTAACCATGGTGACCAGATTTTTTATAGCCTGCCTTTCCATGGCAGGTAAATCATGAATAAATTCACTAAGCTGCTTATAAATGAAAAATAATCCGGTATAGATTATTGCAATTCCGAAAACGATGCTAATAATATTAGAAAGAATCCTGGGGAAAGAAAGCTTTTTTTCAAAAAAACGGGCCACTGGATACAACAAAAAGGCAAATAAAATAGCAATGCAAAGAGGGTAAAGTACATTCCTGAAAATATCTAGAAAATAAAAAAGCAAAATCCAGAAAAGCATTAAAATGGTAAGCTTGGTAATAAGGGGAAGCGGAATATTTTTGTTCATTAGGTGTTAATTTTTCTGGAATTATTTTTATAAGGTAAGAAATAGTAATTTTAAATATTTAGTCAGCTTTTAGTTTTTATACCTAAAAAATTAGTTTAATTTAAAAATTATGGCGATTAAATAAAAAATTTTGAAACGGTAATCACACTATATGAATTGGATGAATATTTTTCAGATTTCTAATTCTCATTTTTTGAAAAAAAGATTACTGATCTGAAAAATTGCTTATTCTCAAAATAATACCTAACAAGGCATTGTAATATTAGTTCTACTAAAATGATTAATTCATTTCAATTTTTTCATTTCAAATATTTTTGGAGTAAATGTGGATATCTTATCCTGCTATCCGGAACCTGTATTCTTTTCACCTTTAATAAATCAAGAGCACAGGTAGTTCCAGAGGTAAAAACAGAAGATGTTACCCCTGAAAAAGAGATATCTGATACTGTTAAAATTACAGCTATTCCTCTAACCAATATCCCATCATCAGCAGAGAAGGTGATTTCGGATATTAGATCAATTCAAAAGTCTCTGGCTGAAAATAACAGCATTTCAAATATTTTTAATGAAGCGCCAGAAAAATTTGAGGAAATTAATAAAAAAAAGGAGGTCATTATTTCAGATGATTTAAATGACAAATCTATTTCTGAACTTAATGATTTATTGAATCAATGGAACAGGTCTATTGAGTTTCTTACCAAATGGCAGGATGAGATAGGATTTCAATTAAAGTTTAGGGAAAACCAGAATATCAGGTTGGATAAAATGGCCAAAACATGGAGAAAGTCTTTTTCAGTTGCTATAGAAAAGGAAGCCCCCGATGATTTACTGGAAAGTATAGAAGTGTTGGAATGCCATATTTTAGAGGTTAAGGATACTATAAATATTCAGTTACAAAGTTTACTCTCACTTCAAACCCAATTTACAAATGAAATGGTTTTGATGACTGAATTTAAAACTAAAATTCAGAATGAAATCATATCGAAAAGAAAACAATTTCTGGTAAAAGATCAGGAAGCTATCTGGGTAGATTTTTACCATTCTGATAACAAAGAAAAACTGAGTAACCGACTAAACAAAGCAGTTGAAAATAATTATAGAGCTATTAAGGATTATATCAGTATTGCTCCGAACAGTTTTTTAATCTTATTTTTAATTTTTACTATTTGTAGTTTATTCTTCAATTTTATAAAAAGAAAAAAGAGAAAATGGGATTTGAAAGAAGGTGATCTAAGCCTATTTGCTGCTTTAAAAACAATAGAACATCCCTTCTCATCCGCTTTATTGTTATCCATTTTTATATGGTATTTTATTTTTAATAATGCTCCACTTGTGATAATGGAAGTAGTGGTGATTATCAATCTTTTTCCATTTTACAGGCTTAGGAGTATTATTGTTACTGCCGACAAACAAAAGCCCTTTTTCTTTTTATTGTTTATTATTTTTATAGATAGGCTTCAAAACTTACTAGTAGAACAAACTTATCTGGATCGTTTACTGATAATAATAAACTGCTCTTTAATGTTAAGCGCATTCATTTATATACTCAGGCCAGAGAAAATGAAATGGTATTTCCCAAATTCAGCATGGAGGCGGTTTGCTCGTTCTGTAGGAGTTTTGAGTATTTTCATTTTTATAATTGCAATTTTCTCAAATTTATTAGGTTATGTTTCTCTTTCCAGATTTCTGGGAGAAGGGACTATTTATTCTATAAGTTCAGCTGTTTATCTTTTTATGATTGCCCGAGTAGTAATTGGCTCAATCATCATCCTTATTAATAACAGACCGCTTACCAAGCTTCAATTTATAAGGAAAAATACTGTATTGGTACAAAGTAAAATTTTTGGTCCCATCAGGTTATTGGCAATTTCAGCTTGGTTATTTGAAGTGATGGACAATTTCAATTTGTTTAATAACTTTTATGATAAAACTATTGACATAATAGAAGCTCCCATAAAAATAGGGAGCATTAGTTTTACCTTGGGAGGAATTTTTTCTTCAATTTTAATTTTGTGGTTTGCCAATATACTTTCTAAACTGGTGAAATTTATTTTAGAAGAAGATATTCTTTTAAGATTAAATACTACCCGGAAAACTAGTGGATCCATTTCTATATTTACCAAATATTTTATTTTGGGTGTTGGATTTTTTTTGGCACTTGGTGCCACCGGAATAGATATGAATAACTTTACCATAATTCTCGGTGCATTTAGCGTAGGGATTGGTTTTGGTTTACAGAATATATTTAATAACCTTGTTTCGGGAATAATTCTGGCATTTGAAAGACCCGTAAATCTGGGGGATACTGTAGAAGTAGGAAACCTGAAGGGGGAAGTTAAAGAAATTGGTCTAAGGGCAAGTACAGTCAGAACTTTTGACGGTGCAGAAGTGATAGTGCCCAATGGGAATTTAATTTCCAATGAAGTGATCAACTGGACTTTATCTGATGGAAACCGAAGAATTGAAATTTTGGTTGGAGTAGCTTATGGCACTGACCCAAACAAAGTACTGCCAATTCTAACAAAAGCTGCCCAGATGCATCCCGATGTATTAGTTTTTCCCTCACCAATTGCCGTGTTTTTGGGTTTTGGGGATAGCTCTCTTGATTTCAGATTATTATTTTGGGTGTCAAAATATCAGGATTGGATGATCATTAGAAGTGATATTGCCATTGGTATTTATGATGCATTGGAAGAAGCTAATATCGAAATTCCATTTCCACAAAGAGATTTACATATTCGCTCCACAGTAGAGCCTGAAAAAGAAAAGGAGAAAATTATTCCTAATGGAAAAGAAAAACAACCTGAACAGAAACCTGTCAAGGAAATTAGTAATAAAGAGAATTCTGCTGATATTGGAATAAGTGATGAAGATGATGTTTAAAATATTATTGATAAATCTGTGTATTATCTTTTCTTTTTCTTCCTATTCTCAGGCAAATTCTAAAGCAAGTTTTAACTCAGACTCTACCCAATGGATAAAATACCTGACTATTTCCCTTCATTACCAATATGGTAATATTTTGGCCACCAACGATTTTGTGAGAGGGGAAAACCAAACAGGAAAAAGATTAAAGAATTTTTATAGTTTTTCATTTGAAGCTGGTAAGCAAACAACAGGTAATAAGCCATGGGAGAGAATTTATCAATTACCTGAATATGGTTTGGGCTTGTTTTATGGAAACCTGAACAGCCCGGAGGAAATCGGGCAGCCAGTTGCTGTTTACGGTTATTTCAAGGCTCCCTTTAAAAGATGTAATAAAATTTCATTATTCTACAAATTTGGTTTTGGTCTGGCATTTAACTGGAAACCTTTTCATCAGGATAACAATCCATATAATTATACTATAGGCTCAGAAAAAACAGCCTTCATTTTGGGGAAATTAGGTGTTTCTTACCAACTGGGTAAACATTGGGAAAGTAGTTTAGGGATTACTGCCAATCATTTTTCCAATGGTGCAGTGGAAATGCCCAATTGGGGGTTGAATCTGGCTTCTATTGATTTGGCTTTAAAATATCGTGTTTCCCAATTGCCCGGAAAAGTTGATAAAGCACCAAAAGCCAGAAAGTTATCAGAACTATATGCAGTGGTTTTTGGCGGAAAAAAACAAACCTGGTTTTATGATAGAAGACAAACTGAACCAAACAAATTTGTCCATATGGGCTATTTAATTGGAGGTGTTTCCACAGGA
>JAHQVQ010000105.1 GCA_019634305.1 Flammeovirgaceae bacterium
AAGTTTTGGCTTAAACTAACTGTATTATCTTTATCATTAATTATTTCCCTACCAAAATACTCCTCATTTGGTCAGGATTTAAAAACTATTGCTTTTGAACAACTCAGTTCTCAAAATGGCCTTTCTAATAATAATGTTATTTGTATTTTTCAGGACAGTGAAGGGTTTATCTGGATAGGCACTGAAAATGGGCTTAATAAATTCGATGGCTATAATTTTAAAATTTACAGACACGATCCCAACAACCCCAATAGCATTAGTGACAACAAAATAAGATGTATTTATGAAGACAAATCTGGCAACCTTTGGATAGGCACTTATGGGGGAGGAATAAATATTTTGCCCAAAGGATACGATAATTTTAAGCATATTTTCCATGATCCAAATAATCCGGAAAGCCTCAGTTTTGATGAGATCATGATTTTTTTTGAGGATAGCGATGGAGAACTTTGGGTCGGAACTGATGGAGGCGGTATAAATAAATATAATTGGGAAACTGGAAAATTTAAAGTTTATAAGCATCACGCAGAAAATCCTAAAACCCTTAGCCACAACAATGTACTCTCCATAGGAGAAAATGAAGATGGAAACATTTGGGTTGGAACATGGAGCGGTTTGAATCTTTTAGATAAAAATTCCGGAGCAGTAAAACAGTTTATCGCTAAGAAAAATGATGCTAAAACTCCTGAAAACAACAACTTCTGGACGGTTAAAAATATGGGAAACGGAGAAATCTGGCTTGGTACTTCAGATCATGGTGGTGAGATAATAACCATAAAAAAAAGCAGCTCCCAATTTAATAAAATGCCTTTTTTACCCACTAAAGTTGATGGGCAAAGGGCTACATTTTTCCATAAAGAAAATGACACTTTAGCTTGGGTAGGATCTTATTCTGGTTTATTAGTGGTAAATCCAGTTTCCAAAAAGCAGTTATATCATTTTCGATTAGCCAATCATAAAGACAGTTTAAAAAGCAATATAATAACTTGTTTCCATAAGGCAAATGATGGAATTATTTGGCTAGGTTCAACATCTGGGGTGTTTAAAATTGATCCAAACAAAAAACAATTCCACTACCTATTACAACAGCACCAAGAGCAGGAAAAAATCATTCTTTCTCTTCATCAGGATAAATTAGGCCAAATTTGGGCAGGAAACCCTAGAGGTATTATTAAACTACCAGATAGCGATTTAAAAAATAGTGGATCTTACGGGGATTTTTATTTTTTAAATACTCAGGTTTTAGGTATTGAGGAAAATAAGCAACAAAAATTTGTACTGGCTTCAAATAGTGGTCTAATTATTTTCGATAAAAAAAACGGAAAAATTATCTCCACATCCACATTACCTAATCTAGCTAGCCACCAATGGGATTTGAGATCTATTTTTATTGATGAAACTCATACAATTTGGGCAGGTAGTATTTTGGGATTAAACCAATACGATAGCCTTGGGAAATTTTTGAAAAGATATGAAAATGACCCAAATGACCTAAAAAGTCTAGTTTACAGCCATCATACTAGTGCTTTATTTAAAGACAGTAAAGGAATATTTTGGGTAGGAACTTACGGAGGAGGAATAAGTAAATTCGATCCAGTTACAGAATCGTTCACCAAGTTTATTTATCAAGTAAATGACTCTACAACTCTAAGTAACAATTTCGTGGAAACCATCTATGAAGATGATGATAATAATCTTTGGATTGGTACTCATGCAGGTTTAAATAAATGGAATGTAAGGACTTCAACTTTCACCAGGTATTCCATTTCAAATGGATTTAGCAATGACAGAATTTCAGGAATTCAGGAGGATGATCATGGAAATTTATGGTTAAGTACAACTGGAGGAATTATTAAATTCAACTTCAGAAATAACCTAGTTAGAAATTATGATGATGAAGATGGATTATTATCCACTAATTTTTCCCCAAAATCAAGTATTAAACTTCCTAATGGAGAAATGCTATTTGGAAGTTACCAGGGAATTTTACATTTCCATCCAGATAGCATAAGGGATAATCCCTCTTCTCCAAAAATTGCATTTACAGGATTTACCATTTTCAATGAACCTGTTCCAATTGCTAAAAAAGGCCCTTTAGAAAAGCCACTGAACCAGGTCAAATCAATCTCCCTAAATCACGATCAATCCACTTTTTCCTTTGAATATGTTGCCCTAAACTATTCGAACAGCAAGCGAAACCAGTATACTTATAAATTGGAAAACTTTGATAAAAAATGGAGTAAAAACGGAACAGAAAGAAAGGCAAAGTATACAAATATTCCACCTGGAGAATATGTTTTTAAGGTAAAAGCAAGCAATAATGATGGTATTTGGAATGACGAAGGGATTTCCATAAAAGTGAATATTTTACCTCCCGTCTGGAAAACCAAATGGGCATATTTTATTTACTTCATTCTACTAGGATTAATTCTTTTTGGATCATATAAACTTACAGTAAGGCGTGAAAGGATAAAAGGAGAATTGAAAATGGAAAGGATGAAACATTCCCAAACCCAAGAACTTCACCAGTTAAAGCTTCGATTTTTCACTAACATTTCCCATGAAATAAGAACACCACTTACCTTAATTTTAGGACCATTGGAAAATATGCTTTCCAATAAGAATCAGTTGGATGAAGGAGGTTTAAATTTGATTTACAAAAATGCCAAAAAATTAAAAAATCTTGTCAACCAATTAATGGATTTCAGGAAATTGGAAGCGGGTAAACTCAAACTTTCTATTCAAAAAGGAAATTTAGTTGAATTTGTAAAAAATATTCATGAGTCTTTTTCATGGATGGCGAGTGATAAAAACATTCAGTTTAATTTTTCTAGTGAACAACCTTCCATTCCCGGATATTTTGATGCTGACAAACTAGATAAGGTTTTAACCAATTTACTTTCTAATGCCTTTAAGTTTACTGGTAAAGGAGGGAAAATCACAATTAAAATCTATTTACCTGAAAAAGACAAAGATCAGGCTCAAATCATTGTTTCAGATAATGGAGAAGGCATTTCCCCTGAAAAACTAAATTTAATTTTCAAAAGATTTTATCAGGAAGATAATGGTACTTCCCGTTACCAGGCAGGAACAGGAATTGGCCTTTCCCTTTCCAAAGAACTTGTAAAGCTTCATAAAGGCAAATTGGAAGTAACTAGTGAAAAAGACATAGGGACTACTTTTTCCATTCAAATCCCAATAGGAAAATCTTATTATCTGAGTGAAACATTATTAGAAAAAGAAAACTCAACATTTAATAAAGAAAATCGAAAAATTCAGGTTGATAACCCTACCAAATCCAATCAAAAAAATAAGGTTTCAGGGAAACTTCCGCAATTACTTATTGCAGAAGATAATGAAGATATTTTCCAATATATATCCGATAATTTTAAAACTGAATATGAAATAACCTGGGCAAAAAATGGACAAGTGGGTTTGGAAATGGCCAAAGAAAAAATTCCTGATTTAATTATAAGCGACATTATGATGCCTGAAATGGATGGAATTGAATTGTGCAGTCACATCAAAACTGATAAAAGAACCTGCCATATTCCCTTGATTTTGCTCACTGCGAAATCTTCTCAGCAACACAGGCTGGAAGGTTTGGAAAACGGTGCAGATGATTATGTAGTAAAACCATTTAATGTTCAGGAACTAAAAGCCAGGGTAAAAAACCAGATCAGTTCCAGGAAATTTCTTCAACAAAAATTCAACAAGCACCTTGCCTTTTCCACTAAAGAACCTGGTTTAAACCCGATTGATCAGCAGCTTTTGGACAGTCTGGTGAAAATTGTTAATCAGAACCTGACTAATTCACAATTTGGAGTCGAATTTCTATGCAAAGAAGTGGGAATAAGTCGTCCTCAACTTTACCGAAAATTGCAGGCATTAAGCGGCCAGTCTGTGAATGAATTTATTCGAAATATCAGATTGAAAAAAGCAGCTGAACTTCTTCAAAAAGGGCATAGAGTTTCCGACACAGCCTATGATGTAGGCTTCAACGATTTACAATATTTCAGCAGGTGTTTTAGGAAAAAATATGGCATGCCCCCAAAACAATTTTCACTTCAGGGACAGTAGGGTTTTAATAGGATACTAAAAGATATTTATATGTTTTTTTTTCTAAATATACTTTTTGAGATAAGACAAATATGACTAAGACTTTTTCCAATTTATTGACCAGCCTTTTCAGCTTTCTGATCGGAGTATTAATTGCCTGGTTTACGGTAGGATATTTTAGACAATTGATTAGGGCTTTTTATCAATGGACAACAGGAAATGCTTTCCAATTTTATGGAAAACCTTTTATATTCAATCTTGACCCATTTTATTATACGATTTTCGGAATGACAACTTTGACTCTTTGGGTTTGTTTAAAAAATCTCAACCTTAAAAGAGCTGCTAAATGGACAAGTATTTCTTTCATATTGTTCTTTTCACTTATGGTAATATTTGCCTTAATTGATGGGGATTTTAGAGTTATTTCATGTACAATGTGTGACGAGGGAATCGTAAGTCTTCATTGGAATGATTTGAATTATAACTTAATAACCAAATTGAGCCTATTATTGGCAATAATACCTCTGATTATTAGGACTATAAAAACGAAATGAAGCCAACACTCAAAGCTTTTTTAGGTCAAAACTTATATTTGCTTCCTACTTAAGTATAAAGAAAGAACGTATCTTAAAAATATAAGCATAAGTGCTTAAAATTAGTGATCATGCCCCTCTGAAATCCCTCCCAATGATGCCTCCAGGTAATTCGCTCCTTCTGTTACAATTTCCAATTCTTTTAGGGGTTTGAAGGAATTTGCTGATATTTCTACAACCCCTTTGTTAATTAACCCTATTTCAACAGGTAATTTTTTAAACTCAAAGTCACCCGTTTTAGCAAACACAAAATAATTCTCCTCATTTTTTATCAGAGCATGTTCTGGCACTACAGGTAACTTTTGTGATTTCACTTTAATGGTGGCATTTACATACATGCCAGGCTTAAACATATCTATTTCCTCTTCAATGTGCCCATGAATATTAACCGAATTGTTGTGCTCATCCACAGTTTCACCTATAAGAAAAACTTCTCCTTTAAATTTTCTTTCGGGTAATCCCTGGACTTCAAAAGTAATATGCTGACCCAGTGCGATTTTAATAGCATCCCTTGGGAAGATTTGCAATTCTAAATGGATATGTTCTTTGTTGATCATATCCAGAATTTTCTCATCAATGCTTACATGTTGTCCAGTTTGTACTTCCACATTAGAAATTGAACCAGAGAAAGGGGCATAAATATTTACTGTATTGGAGATATTTTCAGTTGTTAGATTTTTATAATCTATCCCTGCCATTTTCATTTGAGCTTCAAGAGATGCTTTTTTTGCTTTTAATAATCCGAAATCTGCTTCAGTTTTCTCAAATTGTTTTTTGGCAGTGGCATTTCTTTCCGATAAAGTTTTTTGCCGGTCATATTCTTTGCTTGCAAAATTGAGCTGATACATTGTTTCCAGATATTCTTCCTGAATTTTAATATAATCAGGATGCTGCAAAACCACTAAAAGCTCCCCTTTCTTCACTTTTGTACCCACTAATACTTTTATCTCTTTTACAAATCCCTGAATAGGAGGATGAAGTGTAGCTTTATTTTGTGGGGGCAAATCTATTTTACCCACACAATTTATCTCATCGGAAATCTCCTGTTCTCTAATTTTCCCTGTTTTTATACCTGCGACTTCCAATTGATTAGCCGTAAAAACCACATGATCTGAATGCTCATCATGATGTTCCTCCTCTACATGCTCAGGAGCCTTTCCCCCACAACTTAAGAGGATTATTGCAATGATTAAATTAAGTAAATTCTTCATTATTTATGCTTTTATAAAAAGGATCAAACCCTCATTTATTAATTCTATTATTTTTGAAAAACATGAATTGAAGGACTTAAATAATTGTCACTCAAATCATCCCTTCTTTTCTACTCTACCAAATAATTAATTTGGATAATAGCATTATTATAATCCTTCAGCGTATCCCAATAATTTAATCGAATCTCTACTGATTTAGAAAGATTTTGAATATGTTCATAATAACCAATTTCCCCAGCCTGATACAACTCGCCTGACTTTTCGGCAATTAAAACCGATTGCTTTAAAGCAGTATTTTCAAAATAATTTAATTTATTACTGTATTTTTCAAATTCCTGAAACCAAATTTCTAACTCCTTATTTAATTGAAACTTGCTGTAAACAAACTGGTTATTGGCACGTTCAACTTCAATTTTTTTAGCCTGAATATTTCCTTTTTGGGGAACAAACCATAGTGGGAATGCCACCTTTACCTGCCATCCATCAAAGTTTTTTACACCTAATAAGGATTGATTAAAATAACCAAGGCTAAACTTCGGGGTAATCCTGGACTTTTCAATACTTAGGTCTTTTTGGGTAAGTAAATACCTTTCCTCCATCAATCTGATTAATGGACTTTTCACTGCTCCAGTATCCTGAAAGTTCATCTTAGGTAAAACTTCAATTTTCAACTTCTTTGTAGTATCAGGTA
>JAHQVQ010000106.1 GCA_019634305.1 Flammeovirgaceae bacterium
AAAAATTATATAAATCAATATATTATATTTTTTATATAAATAATTTCACATTTTCCCTAATAATCAAGTAAATCTAAATTTAATTCAGAAATTATATTGATTAGTATTTGTCCACAACTAGATTGGAAGACCGCATAATCTTTCTCATTACAATCATAAGTATTTATTTGGTTTGCCCAGTGGACATAATTTTTTCCACCAACAAAAAGGTTCGCATATTCAATTTTTGAAATAAGCTGGTTACTAAAATCATCAAATGAATCTGCAGAGCTATCATAATATTTCAGATTTCCTTTATCATTTTTTATGGAAAATAAATTATTTCCAGAATTCTCTTTTCCATAATTGGTGGAGGAAATTGTTTTGGCAATTAAAATTGAAAAAGGAATATGATTTTCCCATTGTTCATTAAGAGCATTTAATACAATATTAAATTTTGAATCAGTAAAAAATTCTTTTTCTGTTTCCGACATATCTGGATTGTTTTTAATTAAATACTGAATAAATAAATCATTCAATTCAATATTTAAAGAAGTGGCTTCCTTTTCCGACAATTGAGCAGTTGTTGGTATTCCATTTTTAATCAAATATTCGGAAATTAAAAGATGTTTCTTTACCATAAAATTCTTCTTTTTAGTTTCAAATGTTGCATACTTGGTAGCGTTATCGATGGCTATTGCATTGGGGTTTTGAATGGAATAAACCTCAACTCGATTATTGGTGTAGAATAAGTTTATTTCGGTAATTTCTGAAAATAGCCAAATGGACAAAAAGGCAATTAGAAATTTAGGCAAGAAACTTTTTGCATCAAGAATAAATATTTCCTGTATTCCATGAAAATTATCTTCTAAGGTAGTAGAGTAATCTATCGATAGTGTTTTTTGAGGAGTTGTTGATTGGTTTGAATTTAAGGAGTTCATGTTAAAAAAATAAAAATGTTAAAAAAAATATCATTCCTTTAACAAAGATATAAAAAGATAAATTAAATAGCAATAAAATGCTATTAAAATTGACATTATAATTTTTTAATACTAATTTAGTTGCAACTTGCAATTAAATATGGTTAGGAAATGAACATTTCAAATAGAAAATTAGAATTACAATTGATAGAAGAGGAGTTAAACTATCTTATTAAAAATGATAGAAAAAACTGGATTAGAACCGCTAAACTTCTTCATCAAATAGAAAAGGAAAAATTATTTGAAGTTCGCACGGTTTCCTTTACAAGATATGTAATGCAACTGGCTGAGCAAAACAAAATAAATGTTTCCACTTTATGGAGAGCTAAAACAGCTGCAAATGTTTATATCGAATTACTGGGATATGAAAGTATTTCGGAAATAAAGGAGGAAAAGGTAAAGACAACCCCAGAACAATTGGAAACTTATAATAAAATTAGAACCATTGCTCCAGAAAAAATTGTTGAAGAAGTAAAATTAAAACTATTGGAAGGAGAGGGGATAAGAAATGAACTACATGCTTTGTGGAAAACCTATAGGCCTCTGAAAAAGGGGAAAACTGAAAGAGGAAGGAAAAGCAAACAGTCAAATAAAGAATCATTAGTTGGTATTGATCAATACCATTTGCCTTTTGATGACGAAGAAATTCTGATAAATAAGGAAATCAGTGATGAAAACTATGGATATTTATTAAAGGATATTCAAAAACTAGAAAAGTATAATCTTTCAACTGAGGATTTAACTAAAGGTAATATTAAAAATGCCCTTAGAGGAAGTAAATGGGTTTCATTAGCTCTTGGGAAGTTTAATTTACACCATTTTAATCCCTTTTATGATATTGCCTTTAAAAATTATGAAAAGAATATTCGATATAAATTTGACTTTATTGGAATAGTAAAAAAGGATAAAAAATTAAAAAGCACTCCAATTTTAATGGGAGTTATAATAAATATCAATCCTTCTTCTCATTTACTCCAGAAAAAACTTGAAGCTCAATCTACTTTTTTTAATTACTATTATCTAGCTATTCCATTAAAGGAAGACACCATTAGAAAAGCGATTGAAAACACACCAAAATCTTTGGGAATCATTGCCATTGGTAAAGAAACCGATGATGGAACTAGACATGAATTAAAATTGGTTAGAAAAAGTGAATTCAATCATATTGAAAACCAGAATAAAGCCATAATTTATCAAAAGCTACTTGAAAATAATTTAGGTTGGTAGATAAGTGATTAAAATTCTTGAAGGATTTTTTCAGCTTTTCCCTTGTACGAATCTTTTCCATTCACTGCTAAATCTTTCAGGATTAACTCCGCCTTCTCTAACTCTCCATTTTTAAGAAAACTTATACCCAAATACCACTTTGTACGGGGTTCATATTCACCAGGAGATTTAGCCAATATTTCATTAAATACTGGTATAGCCAACTCAGGTTGGTTGTTTGCTAATAAAGCATTTCCAAGATAAAACTTCACTTTTCTATCCTCATCCTTTTCAAGAACTTCATTAAAGAAATCTATTGCATTTTTATATTGTCCAAGGCTATAAGCATTATAAGCTTGTTGTTTAATACTTTCCAATTTTTCTGCTTCTGCACCTCTTACCACAGTAAGATTCTCATCATCAGAATTAATGTAGGTATAAGGGCCCTGACCTATTTCATTGTAGGCTAGATCATATAATGATTCAGATTTAGGCGTGGAAAACACTAAATAAGCAGCAATTAAAAGTGCTATACTAGCTGCGATAGCCATAGTTTTATAAGAAAACCAGGAAGTAGTTTTCTGGTTTTTTGGGGGGATAAAGTGAACTTGTTTGGCTTCTTTAGGTGAGATTTTCACCCCAAAACTTTTTTGAAGATCAATTTGATCAGCCTTTTGTTTATAAAGCTCGATATCATCATTTGAAAATTGTTCAAGCCCCATTTTTTTTAAGGAGCTCTTTATTTCTTTTTTAGTACTATATTGAATTCCAGGTAAAATTGTTTTTATATCCAAATACAAGCTTTTAAACCCCTCATTATTTTGGCATAATTCTTCAAATTCTTGTGCCTCATTTTTGGTTAATTTGTTAGCTAGATAGTTTTCAATGAACTCAATGTAATTTTCCTCATTTTCCATAGTCAGGAAATATTTAGTTTTTATTAAATAGTTTTCTTAGCCTTTTCATGCATTTTGACTTTTGATTTTTAGCAACATCGGCATTTTTGTAGTTGAGTAGTTCTGCGATTTCAATCATCCGTTTTCTATGGTAATAGTGTAATTCCAATAACCGTTTGCAAGGATTTCCTAAATCAGTTAGGCAAGCCTCCACCATTCTATATTTATTCTCTGTTTCAATTTCCAGAGATTCATCATCTTCATCATAAAAGATTTCCGAATTTTTAGTTATTTCTATTTTAATATCATTAAACCTGCTATCCTTTTTTACAAAGGCCAAGGTTTTATTAATGCCAATTTGAAAAAGATAGGTTTTAAGTGTACTACTTAAGTTTTTGTCATTTAACCTACCATTTGTAATATTTTCATATAATGCAACCATAGACTCACTAAAAATATCCTCTGCATCTTCTCTGGTTAATTTGTTAAACTTTCTCAGGATTAAACCCAAAAACTCGTTATGAAATTTTAAATAAACCTCTTCTAATGCAACCTGGTCTCCAGTATGAATCCTTTGTAAAACCGAAAGATCGTTCATCTTTGACTTTTAATATTTAATATATAAAAAGGTAACCCTTTGATTAAAAAAAATGATTTGCCAATATAAAAATTCCTTTATCAATAGTAGAGCTTAAATAAAATAAGCCTACTAATTTTCCAGGTTTTGGCAAAAAAATTGGCAAAAGGAATTTTACTTAATTTTAAAGTGCAAACCAAAAGAAAGTAAAACCCTGAAGCCAATGGTTAAATATACAGAAATATAGAAAAATAGCATGCAATTTTTATCTTTAACCAGCTTGAGTTTGTCAGAGTTTGATAATTTACTGGTCACTTTTAAAAGAGTATGGGAGTTGCAAATATGTTATTTCACCTTTTCAGGTAAAGAGCGGTAACGAAAATATAGCGAAAGACAAAACAGCAAGCTGGCCTTTGCAGAAGACAAGCTATTTTTTTTATATCTAAAAATCCATCCTTTACAAGAAGCTCTTGCTGCAAGTTTTGGAATGACCCAACCTCAAGCCAATAGGTGTATACATCGCTATAGAAAGGTATTGTACCAAGCATTGGAGAGACAAAATTGTTTACCAGCCAGAAATGCTGCACAACTAAAAAAACGTTTGGAAAATGGGGTGGAACGAAGCATCCCCCGCAGTACAGATTGGGATGTACTAAAAGATAACTATAGCAGAAAGAAGAAAACCCATACCAATAAAAACACCTTGTTTTCTGGATCAGCTGCTCAAATACATTATTTAAGTGACACTTATGAAGGTAGAGAAAATGTAGAGATAATCATGCCTGTAAAAAAGCCAAAAGGAAAAACTTTAAATCAACAGCAAAAAGCACAAAATACACTTATTGCAAAAATCAGAGTGAAGGTAGAACACCTCATGTCAGGTATTAAAAGATTAAGGGTGGTTAAAGATAAAGTGAGGGCTTGGGCAGATGATTTTCGTGATCAAGTCAAGGAAATTGCTTGTGCTCTACACAATTTCAGGTTAAAGTATAGACCTTGGAAATACCCTAATCCTGAAAAAATTTGCAAAACTAAATCCTTTATTTTAAGTAATCTCTAGTATTTATAATCTTTAAAAAATTAAAAATTGAGAATTTATTGATACAAATAATTAAAATTTAATTCAAACTATATCTTTGCATTACAAAGGAGGTTTTGATTTTTATAACTTTTATCGTAAGTTTCTGATAATCAATTTTATATAAATCAAAACAGGATTATTTGTTCACAAAACTATGCTTTAGCAAATAGGATATATGAGTACTTCAGAGGAAAAAGCACCATTAAATTTTATAGAAGTTAAAATTGAAGAGGATTTAAAAAAACATAAAAATGATAATAGGATCCATACCAGGTTTCCTCCTGAGCCAAACGGTTATCTTCATATTGGACATGCCAAATCAATTTGTCTGAATTTTGGTCTGGCTCAAAAGTACAATGGTCTTTGTAATTTAAGGTTTGATGACACGAATCCAGAAAAAGAAAATATTGAATATGTTAATTCAATAAAGGCAGATGTAAAATGGTTAGGCTTTGAATGGGGAGATGGGGAATTTTATGCTTCAGATTATTTTGAAAAACTTTTTGAATATGCCATAAAATTAATTGAAATAGGAAAGGCATATGTTGATGATTCCACTGCTGAGGAATTGAGTAGAATGAGGGGAACAACTACAGAAACAGGAACTGATAGCCCATATCGGAACCGACCAGTTGAGGAAAACCTTGAATTATTCAAGAAGATGAAAAATGGGGAATTTGAAGAAGGAAGTAGAATTCTAAGGGCTAAAATAGATATGGCATCTCCAAATATTCATTTAAGAGATCCTGCTATTTATAGAATTAAAAAAGTTAAACATCACAGAACTGGTGATGACTGGTATATTTATCCAATGTATGATTGGGCACATGGTTTATCAGATTCTATAGAAGGGATAACACATTCTATTTGTACATTGGAATTTGAGGTACACAGACCATTATATGACTGGATTTTAGATCAATTAGAAGTTTTTCACCCACAACAAATAGAATTTGCCAGACTTAACTTAACCTATACAGTTTTAAGTAAAAGAAAATTACTGGATCTGGTAAATGACAAACATGTTTCATCCTGGGACGATCCGAGAATGCCTACAATTTCAGGATTAAAAAGAAGAGGATATTCACCTGCCTCCATTAGGAATTTTGCTAAAAAAATTGGAGTCGCAAAAAGAGATGGAATTATAGATGTTGCTCTTCTAGAACACAGTGTTAGGGAAGATTTAAATAAGGAAGCTAACAGGGTAATGGGCGTTTTAAACCCATTGAAGATTACTATCATCAATTATCCAGAAGGAAAAACAGAATTGCTTTCCGCTAAAAATAACCCTGAAAAGGAAGAAAGAGGGGAGAGGGAAATGCCTTTTTCAAGGGAGATTTATATTGAAAAGGATGATTTTATGGAGAATCCTCCTAGGAAATATTTCCGACTTTCACCCGAGAAAGAGGTAAGATTGAAATTTGCCTATATCATTAAATGTGAGGAAGTTATAAAAGATAAAGCTGGTGAAGTTGTTGAATTAAAATGTACATATGATATCCATTCAAAAAGTGGAAATGATACTTCTGGTAAAAAAGTAAAAGGCACTATTCATTGGGTTTCTGCAGAACATGCTGAAACAGCGGAAGTGAGATTATATGATCGTCTATTTTCTGTTGAAGATCCTGCTGGGGATAAGGAAAAGGATTTCCTTGAGTTCATTAATCCAGATACAAAAATTGTAAAAAATGCTTATGTGGAACAAGGAGTAAAAAACTTTAAAGTTGGAGACAGTTTTCAATTTGAACGCATAGGCTATTTTTGCTTGGACAAGGATACAAGTGAAAACCAGCTGGTGATCAATAGAACAGTCACTTTAAGAGATAGCTGGGGGAAAAAGAAGAATTAAAATAAATGGTATATTAGTGAACCAATTTTACCTAAAATCGATTATTTACCTAACTTACTACAACCAACTCTAAATCATACTTTTCTGGAAATAACACCTAAACCTAAGGTGAAAGGTATTTTATTACCAATATCTACTAATTTCCAGAAAATTGATGAACAATCCACTTTCAAAAAATTATGGCTTTGATATCAATGATCTCATAATGATTATGATGATTGTTGTTGCTTGTTTGTTATGCTCAATTCTATTATTTGATTAATGATAATTTATGTTATGTTAAGTAGAGTATTCTAATTCTTATTTAATATTCTACATCTATAATTTTCTTTTTCAAATTAGAAGCGTATACAGCATCCTGGACATTCAATGTTTTTAAATAATCTTCAACAGATGTTTCAAATTCTTTGTTATTCAAAAGAGCTTCTACAAAATGCTTTTGGGTATTAAACACACAATCCCCACTAAAATCTATATTTTCATGCTGGTATTGATGTTCCCTTTCATTTGCGCCTAATTTCTGAATTGTTATTTTTCCATCTAAATATAGCCTTATAGAGCCTTTTTCTCCTTCAAGAAGACATTCTCCGAAAGTATATCTTGGATTAGGATGATTACTTTCATTATATCGATTACCATCAAATATCCCCTGAGTTCCATTTTCAAAATCAAAAAATATTATTCCTGCGTCTTCACCAGCAATATCTTTATTTAATTTTTTTAGTCTAGCATAAACACTTTTAATTTCCCCAGCTAAAAAACGAAAAGTATCAATAATATGAACGCCTGTCTCAAAGATTAAAAGTTGAGGCATGGTTCGGAAATAAGGTTGCCTCGCTATATAGGCATCGTTTTGCCAGCCATCACCCATTCTCATTCTAAAATTTAAATAAAAGAGCTTCTCCCCTATTTCATCGTTTTCTAAAAGCTTTTTAATTTCTCTGTGCCATGGTTGAAACCTGAAATTTTCATGTACCATAAATCTTATATCAGATTTATGACAATATGCAACCAACTTTTCAGCTTCCTCAAATGTTGGTGCTAACGGCTTCTGACAAATAATATTGACTCCTAAATCTGCAGCAGCTTTACAAATTTCAAAATGTGTATTAGGTGGTGTTACAATATCTACAAAATCAGGTTTTTCCTTTTCCAACATTTCCCTGTAATCCACATAGTATTTTGGAATATTAAAAGACTGAGTAAATTTAACACATTTATGCTCATCCAAGTCTGACATAGCCACTACTTCAACTTCAGGAATTCTATTCCATGCAGCATAATGGAATTTTCCAAAATATCCTGCCCCTATCACAACTGCTTTTAATTTACTCATATCTTTTTTTATTGTAAATAATTGTAAACCAGAGATTTATAACTCAATATTCTTCCAGGCTTTTTTGAGGTTTTGTTTTTAACCACAACCAAATTGCTAATAGATTTAAACTAGCACCCAAAAAGAAAAAGGGAGTAACGGAACCAGTCCAATCTTTCAGATATGGAAAAGCAAGAGCAGTTAACATTGATCCTACATTTCCTGCCATATTCATTGTTCCACTTACAGCACCTGAGTTTTTTCGCCCAATATCCACACACAAAGACCATGAAGGACTTAAGGTCATATCTGCTCCAAATATGGCTATTGATAAAAATATAATCGCAACTGTCACATTATCAGCATATACACTTGCTACTAAGCCAATTGTTGCCAGTGAAAATCCTAAAATAGCAGGGATTTGTCTTGAAAGCTCCCATTTATTTTTCTTATATAAATAATCCACCAACCAGCCTGAGAACCAATTTCCAAATGCACCAAACATTAAAGGGGCAGAAGCATAAAAACCTGCCTCTAGTGTATCTAATTGATATTTATCTTTAAGATGGGGAAATAACCAGGTCAGGCTAAAGAAAAAAGTAAAATTACTACAAAAATACTGACCCATTGCCAACCACATATTTTTGGATTTTACCAAATAAACCAACGACAATTTGTCTTGTTTTTCATCAGTAGTTTCTTGCCGTTTATTGATGATCTCCTTTTTTTCATAATCAGAAATAAACGGATGCGCCTCAGGAATATCTCTGAATAAGAAGAACCAGATAATGGCCCAACATACTCCCAAAGCACCTAAAAGGTAAAAACTGGATCTCCATCCCAATTGATCTATTAATAATGCTACCAATGGTAAGGCAAATGCTGCCCCCAATCTTGAACCAGAAAAATTGATTCCAGTTACAAGTCCTCTTTCATTTAGTGGTATCCAGGAATAGGTTGCTCTGGCAATTCCTGGAAATGCTCCTGCTTCACCAGCTCCAAAAAGTAATCTGGCAATTGTCAATGAAATAAAATTCCATGCCATTCCAGTAAAAGCTGTAAACAATGACCAAAATGCAACCACAGTTGTCAATATTGCCCTTGGTCCTAACCGATCAGCCATTATTCCAGAGGGAGTTTGGAAGAGTGCATAGCCCAATGCAAATACGGAAAATATTATTCCCATTTCTTTGTCACTTAAATTAAGCGCATTGGCTATAGGGTCTTTGGCTACAGAGATACAAACTCTATCAATATATAAAAGTAAGGCTAATAAAAATGTGGCAAAAACCATAAAATACCGTAGTGGAATTAATGGTTTTTTCATCACTTTTGTTTTCATTTTCATAAATAATTGTAATTAAATACTTTATATACTACTAATTAAAGTTTTAGTTTAATTAGTAGTATGTTCTATAAACCAAAATAAGATTTAGCAAAACGGATATATTGCTGCCAATCATAGGGCGTTACATTATGAATTCCATTACGAATATGATAACCCACTTTTGAAGTAGCCACTGGAGTTTCTATCGCAGGCATTTCCTCTTTCGAAAGAGATTTGTCACCATACAATTCATAAACTTTACTTCCGTAATATGTAGATAGATATTCCCCTCTGGGATCTGCCCACTGGTCCTCTTCAGCACTTGCAACATAAATTGCTCTCGGAGCCATTAAAGCAATTAACATGTGCTGATCAATCGGCAGAATACTTTCATTGTCACTATACTTTTTATAATTCCCACAAAACCAGTGAGGAAAATGATCATTAATTCTCCATATAGTTTCTCCAATTTTCCTTTTTGATAATGCTGCTCCACCACATCCTGAGTTATTAGAAATAGTAATGGCAAATCTTTTATCCGTAGCTCCTGCCCAAAGGGATGCTTTCCCTAAGCGGGAATGCCCCATAACAGTTACTTTTTCCTTATCAAAATCTTTATCAGTTTCTATGTAATCCATAGCCCTGGAAAGTCCCCAGGCCCAGGCAGCAATACTTCCCCAGTTATCTTCTTTATTTTTATCTAATTTATCTTTGAAAATCCCATGAATGCCATTTTTAAAACCATCATCAAAATCCGGATCTATATCACCGTAATGAATAGTAGCGAGCGCAAAACCATTGTCTATTATTTCTTCTACTTCCCATCTATAGGCCCTTACACCCCTTGTAGCTTCATTACTTTTGTTTTCTGTAATACCGAATTTCTTATTATTACTCAACCAACTTTGGGTTAAAGAAATGTTTTTATCAGAGTGAATGGATTGGTTTCCGTAAAAATTTAAGGTAAGAAATAACGGAACAGGTTTATCCGATTTTGGAGTGAAAAACAATACATTAATGGGTAATTTCCCTTCTGAAGTAGAAACCGTAATTTCAACTTCTTTCAAATAAGCTTTTCCATTAACCGCTTCTATGTTTTCTTTAATTACTTTAAAAGAAAGTTTATAATCTACTTCTGGAACTACTCCAAAAACTTCATTTTGAAACAATTTCAAAATTTCAGAACGTCTTTTGTTTTCCCAATCCTTTACAGACTTTACTTTTTTTCCATTTTCCAAAATAAGTAGTTCAGGCAAACTATAATTAGGAACCTTTGATTCATCATAATTTGGAACAAATTGTCCTGAAACCAAATGGGTTAAAAAAATAAAAAAAATTAAAAAAAAAGATTTCACAATATTTTTCATATTCTAAGCTAATGAATTTATAATATTTGAAATAGCATCATCTCCACCAACATTTCCGGGAAAGACAATATAGGGAACTTCAGGAAATTTACTTTCCGGACCTTGTTCCCAAACTGGTACTCCAGGAATTATTTGCCCTAAAACTTTAGCTCTTTTTATTCCAA
>JAHQVQ010000107.1 GCA_019634305.1 Flammeovirgaceae bacterium
AAGCACATCAATAAAGGCCGTTTCATTAATTTCGTTTTCCTCTGATTTTTGGTAGTACTCCTGTAGCTTCATCAATACAAACATGATTTCACTTTTGGTTAGTAGTAATTTATAAGAATCATTTAAATTCCAGAAAACATTTTCTACATGTTTATATTCAACCCAGATTGCTGCTTTTCTCATCATTTTGTCCAGTTTAAAAAGTTTTGATAAAGTATTTCATTTATGATTAAAGGTTTATTTGGTTTAGTTAGTAATTATTTTTGTTTAAAATGATATTCAAATATTGTTTAAAATATTAACATTGTCAAGTTAAATATTTGAAATTTTCTGACATTTTAAGTAAGTTATTGATTATTAATAGTTTAAATTTTTAACATATTTAGTATATTGCTAATAGTATGAACTTTAATATTTTTAATATTATCCTTAGCTTTGCCTGTAATTGGAGTATTTGTTTAAGCTCCTATGCTTTTATTGTTGAGATACATTGAACTTTCTTTTAAGCATTATGGCTAAAAACACCAGATAATTTTTGAACAACCACTTAATTATTGAGAAATTTAGGAAATGGAACTTGTAGTATTTAAAGAATCACTGGCAGCATCACAGCCTCCAAATGGTTTGTCGGAAGTATTAATAGCACTTTGGTATGATGCCAATGGAAATTGGGACAAAGCTCATGACTATGCGCAGGATGTATATAATGCAGATGGCAGTTGGGTGCATGCTTATTTACACAGGAAAGAAGGAGATTTGGGAAATGCGTCTTATTGGTATTCGAAGGCTGGGAAGAAAATGCCTCAATATTCTTTGGATGAAGAATGGGAAGTAATGGCTGCGGATTTATTGAAGAGGGGATAGTATCTGAATAAAAATACATTCGTAATCTGGAAAGATTGAGAAAGTGGCTTTGCAGATTACGAATTGGTCAGCTATGGGTCATAAGAAAAATAATCTTGTTTGGTATAGTTTTAATCTATCAGGACTTCCCTACCAGTCTCGCCAATTATCAACAAAGTCTGTACTTACATCTAGACCTACAATTTCACCCATTGTATAAAGTGCACGACAAAGTCCTTCTCTTTCTTCTGTGTCAATTCTAGCATCAATACTATTATCTTCATCTATCTTGTTGAGATTATTTATCGATTTTTCAAATAGTGAAAGGAGTGTGTTTTCAGAAGAGCTTTCTGGCAGAGTAATTATTTCATCTCTTAATCTTTCAAGTTCTCCTAGTAGATGTGGCTCAATTTCAAGATAGCATACTTGCAAAAAACTTTTAAAATTCAATTTACTTAATTCACTCTTTTTCATTCCTCTATGTTTTTTAACTGACCTTTCGTTTGCCTAAAATTTGTATTATTCAATACTTTTACTACTAGCTTCATTAGTAAATGAATAGCAGAGAAGGTAAATTGAGCTTTTGTCCTTTTTTCCAGTCGATGAAAAAAGGACGAAAAAATCTTGCCATCAAAAAGGTTTTCTGAGATTGCTATTCCAGTATTTGGAATATTTTACCACTAGAGACTTGAAAAAGATTTTTTGTATCTATAGCTTTTTCCCACACTATTTTTGAAGGCGTTTTTTCTTTTTAATTTACAATTTTATAAAAAACAAATTTTTCATGAGCGATAGCTCACTTCAGTAACGTTTGTATGATATCCTAAAAATCAACAATATTTGTTTTCCTGATTATTTTCGTTCCGATAAAACTTGAATTATACCCAACATCAACTCACCAACATAGCTGCTCCAAATACACCAGCACTATCGCCTAATTTAGGCTTTAGGAAAAGTGTTTCAAGTGTATTATTGAAAATGTGTTTTTGAGCTTCTTTTACACCAAGTGTGTAGAGTACGTCTATATTTCCCACTCCTCCACCGAGTACAATTGCATCCGGATCAAGGGAATTAATAATATAGGCAATTGCTTTCCCAAAATAGGTGATTAAACGCTCAATAGTTTGTATGGCAAATGGGTCAGTATTATCCTTATAAGCCTGATAGATATCTTTTAGCTTCTTTTCCGTACCAGAAATCGTTTTGTAATATTTCTGAAGACCAGTTCCGGATAATACAGTTTCTACACACCCGGATAATCCACAATAGCACGGTCCGCCCGATTCATCTAAAAAGTTATGTCCCCATTCTCCACCAATGCCATGTCGGCCATTAATGAGCTTATTATGAATGACTATACCTCCACCAACTCCTGTTCCTAGAATTACTCCGAATACTGCTTCTGGATTGGGCAGTACATCAGGAACTGCTCCCATAGTAGTTTCGGCCAAGGCAAAGCAATTGGCATCATTGGCAGTTGTTACCGGAATCCCAAGAGCAGCTTCCAGGTCTTTTTTGAAAGGCATGCCATTCAGTGCAGTCGTATTACTGTTTTTCATGGTTTGTGTAGCAGGATCGAGGGTGCCAGGAGTGCCAATGCCTAAAGCTGAAAATGAAGTGCCAGACTTTTCCTCCAGCATTTCTTTTAAGGTTTTTATTTGCCCAATAATATGCTGATAACCTTTGTGTGCATCAGTGGGAATTCTCATTCTTTCCAATACTTCAGGTGTTGTAGCGCTTCTTAGTACTACTCCTTCTATTTTTGTCCCTCCGAGGTCAATTCCAAATAACTTTCCACTCATAATTGGGTAATAATGTTTAATGAAGTAGTATGACAGTAATAATTACTATTGCTGATCATTAGCTACTCTTTGTAAAAATAATGTACTGATAGTTAGTTATTTAGTTCTTTCAAGCGAATTTCAAAAAGCCTGGGCCACCATTTTCCGGTTACAAAAAGCCTGTCATTTTCTTTATCGTAGGCAATGCCATTGAGCACATCCACATTATTGCTTCTGATGCTTCCTTTTTCTAAAAGTCCTTTTAAATCCACAAAGCCTGATACTTTTCCAGTTTTAGGATCAAACTTTACGATAATATCTGTCTGATAAGAATTGGCATATACTTCTCCATTAATGTATTCCAATTCATTGAGATTGGAAAATGGGCCTTTATCTCCATAAACTTCAATTCTTTTTACTTCAGTAAGACCAACAGGATCGAGGAAATAAATAACATGAGATCCATCACTCATAATCAGGAATTCCCCATCTGTGGTAAGTCCCCAGCCTTCAGTGGGGTAGTTAAATTTCCTTTTAAAAGCGAACGTTTTTTTATCATAAACAAAGCCTTCCTGCGATTGCCAGGTCAGTTGAAATATTTCATCTTTAAATGTAGTGATCCCCTCTCCAAATAAATCAGGATTAAGATTATGTGCCTGAACAATTTTACCTGTTTGCAGATCAACTTTTCTTAAGGAAGATGATTTTTTTCTGCCGGTTCCTTCATAAAGGAATCCATCTTCATATAATAGGCCCTGAGTGTAAGCTTCCCTATCGTGAGGATAATCCCTTACCACCTCATAAGTATACTTTTTAGGAGTGATATCGGATAGCAACTCAAAGGTAACTCTTTTGGAATCTCTGGTGCCATCTTCCAAATAGGAAATGCTACTTACGTTTCTTTTGCCGGGAAGCGCATCTTTGGTATTCCATTCATAATTAAATGGTAGGGTAGTAGAAGATTTAAGCTTTATACCATCTACCGCTATTGCTATAGAGTCTATTCGAATAGTGGTATCGAGTTGAGCAACCGAAATTTCAATACTTTCCCCAATCACTAAAGTGTTTTTCTCTTTATTGGAAGACAGTTTGGTAATTGGGTCTCTTGCCCTTTTTTTCTCTATCTTTTTAGCTTTCTTTTCTTCTTTTTTAGCTGTATCAGAACAACTGTTTGCCCCTCCTAACAGTGTAATTACAAGAAGAAAAAAATAGGTTGATTTTTTCAATGCTATAAAAATTTTCATGGATAGATAATCAGTAAAACAAAACTGGTTGAAAATTGGTAGTGTGCTTCTTTTAATCTTCATAAAAGAATGTCGGAACACCTTTTACGCCTGGTTTAACAGCAAATACACCGCCTGAATGAGGATATTTACTGAGTACCTCTTCCGGAGTGCCTATGCTGGCAGTGGTAATATAAAGTGTTTCAAGGTTTTTCCCACCAAAGGCACAAGCGGTTACATTTTTGGCTGGTACTTTAATTTTACCCAATAATTCCCCCGTTTCAGGATTCCATCGGGTAACTGCATAACCATCCCACATACCGACCCAAATCATACCTTCTGCATCTATAGTCATACCATCTGGGTGTCCCATTCCATCGGGAATTTCTACTGCTACTTTAGGATTAGAGATATTTCCCGTCTCATTGTCATAATCGTAGCCCATTACCTTTCCGGTTGGCGTATCGATATAATACATTTTCTTATTGTCAAGCGACCACACAATGCCATTGGAAATAGTGACACTGTCTACCATTTCATGAATAACACCATCGGTATCAAGCCTGTACAGTGAAGCAGCTCCTTTAGTAGATTTCAATGACATACTTCCTACCCAAAACCTTCCTTTGGGATCGCACTTACCATCATTGAATCGAATGCCTTCTTCCAGTGGATTGGTTACTAATTCAAATTTTTCACTGGATAAATCTAATTTGAAAATACCATTTTCAAGCGCAACCAAGACGCCTCCTGATTGTATAGGAACTACAGTTCCTATTCTTTCTTTTGTATCGATTTCCTGATCTTTATCTGAGGCAGGGTCGAATATGTGTAATTTCTTCCCTTCTATATCTATCCAGTAAAATTTATTTTCTGAAGGATGCCAGATAGCACCTTCGCCAAGTTTAGCTTTGGCGTCAATTATTATTTCTGCGGTAAGTGTTTCCATTTCCTGTAGTGGCTCGGTAGAATTTTGAGTTGAAGTTTCCTCTGTTGTTTTATGCGAATTACAAGCGAAAAAACAACCGGCTAAACATATGGATAAAATAAGGTGAAGTTTGGAGATCATATGGTTTTAGGTGATAATTTAGTAAGCAAAAGTCTTTAATCAATTAAAATTTTTGGGATTTTTAAAAAACAATATTAACCTGAAAATCATAAAAAGAAAAGGCAATTAGAGCCAAATAGTAAAGATGCTACTTATTGGGCAGTCGGAAAAAGCTATTGCGTGTTTTTGTAGCTCGGAGTGGAGCACCAGAGGTGGAACATCCATTGTAGATCATAAAACTGAAGGAGAAGATAAAATTCCTCAATAGAAAATAACTGGTAAATAGGTGTGCAGAATTAAATATACTTAATAAGTGCCACAACTTTATTGATAATGAGATAAAAGTACTCAATATAAAATAGTACTGGTACTTATTTTTAATTATTACTCATATTTGTGTCAAAAAAATATCAGAATAATTCATTGTGTTCACTAAAAAGAAAAAACTCAGGCAATCTCTAGCAGAGAAGAGATCGCAACTTAGATCAGAGGAAGTAACAGCTTATTCCCGGTTAATTTGTGAGAAAATATGGGATTTTGTTATCCAAAGTCAGATCGGGATAATTCATACTTATTTACCAATAAAAAATGAAGTAGACACTTACCTTTTTATTGATAAAGCGCTTTCCAATGAAAAGATAATTATTATTCCTAAACATTGCCTAATAGGGAAATTGAAAATTTACATCTGAAATCTACTGAAAACCTGGTAAAGGGGAAGTTTAATACGCTTCACCCAAAAGAGGAAATAAAATACGAAGGAGAGATCGACTTAATCATTATACCTGGTTTGGGATTTGACAAAAAAAATAACCGGCTTGGATTTGGAGCCGGTTATTACGATAAATTTTTACAATCTCAACCTAAAGCGATTAAGATGGGAATTGCTTATCCTTTTCAGGTGTTGGAAAAAATTCCTTCAGAGCCCCATGATATTAAAATGGACCTTGTGATTTACTGATTGATTTCCCTCTGAAATGGTAGGCAATAAACTTATTTTGCTTTAGCCTTTGTGGTTTTAGAAGCAGCTTTTTTCCTTCCTGCTCTTTTTGGTTTTTCAACCTCTATCACTAATTCAACATCAGAGAAAATTCTACCACAATGCTCACAAACAATAATTTTTTTCTTCTCCTTTATATCAGCTTGCCTTTGAGGAGGAACCATATTAAAGCAACCCCCGCAAGCACCTCTTTGCACGTGAACTACAGCAAGACCATTTTTAGCGTTTTTTCTGATCTTCACATAAGAGTTTACAAGTCTGTCTTCAATATTAGACATCGCTTTATCCCTGTCCTGAGTTAGTTTTTTCTCCTCTAATTCAGTTTCAGCAACGATATTGTCTAACTCCCCTTTTTTGTTTGTAAGATCTTTTTCCCTTTCTGCCAACTTCACTTTAGTCTCCTCTACAAGTCCCTTTTTGCCGTCAATAATTTCTTTAGTCTCCTTAATTTTTTTGTTAAGGATTTGCTTCTCAAGGTCCTGAAGTTCCATCTCTTTAGTGATGGCATCATATTCCCTGTTGTTCCTTACATCCATTTGTTGAGCTTCATACTTCTCAACAAGTTTATCAGATTCTTTTATCCCAGCCTTATGTGATTTTATATTATCATCCAGCTGATCGATCTCATTTTTTATCTTCTGAATCCTGGTTTCATATCCTGCAATTTCATCTTCAAGATCCTGAACTTCTTCAGGTAAATCACCTCTTATTTTTTTGATTTCGTCAATCTTAGAATCAATGTTTTGCAGTTTTTCTAAGGCCGCAAGCTTTTGAGCTACTGTATTTTCCATAAATTACCTGGGGTGATAAATAATAAGTTGTTTAAAGTAAGTATTATACTTGTATATGTCTTAGATTCAATCAATCATAATCAATTGGTTTTTAAAACTTTATAAAGACTGAATTGCCATTATTTATAACCTCTTGAAAATGAATCTGCAAGTTTAGCAAAACTTCCAGAAAAATACCTGATTAAGCCAAATTATTTTGAATAAAACCCGCATAATCAACCAAATAAAAGACCAGGGAAATTTACAATTAAACCAGCTCTGAAAATTTGATCGAGAAATAATTATCCTAAACCTGAAACTTTTTTGAATCTATTGCAGTGTATAATAGCAGGATGGTAAAATTAAACCAAACAACAACCGGCTTGAATGGTTAAGTAGTCCAATATAATGGTATAGGTTGGCTGTTTGCCGCTTAAAAACCAATAGTGGTTCGCTGTAATAATTTTATTTTACCATTTTTTATGCTACTTTAGCCTTAATAAATCACACACTACTTGCCTTTTAAGGGTAAAACTTGGTTCAAAAATAAATCAAAAACTTACTGTTGTTGTTACTTATACAAACCAAAAATTGATTTGGGAGAATATTAAGTTGTTTGTCACTTGAAATTCAAATACTTACAAAAATTTCTCTCTTCAAATTAATCTGGTTCACTTTTGTTTTACAACAACTTTTTTCTATTTTGATTAATTTTGAATCGTATGAAATTTCTGTTAATTTATTCCATTTTTCTCCTGTTGTTTTTTTCTTCATTCACTGATGTGGATATGCATCGCAATACTTCCGTACTGGAAAACAGTACAATAAACGGGATGTATCCGGTACTTACTGAAAGGTCTGTTAAAACATTTAATGGGGATTCCATCATTTTGGTAAAAGCCAATGGATTGCCAGCAATAGTAGCCCGGAATCATCAGAATGTTAATATCTTATTGGAGTTTGCAGGTATTTCCATGAAGAAATTTGCGAAATACAATGGTATCGATGAAATGTTTGCAGATGAACTTCTTGTAGGAGCAGTTTATTACCTGAAGCCTAAAAGTTCAAAAGCGGTAATAGAATATCATTATGTAAAACCAGGGGAAACAATCTGGGATATTTCACAAATGTATGCCATAAAAATAAATGCCCTTTTGAGCAAAAACAGAATGGTGGAAAATGAAAACTTAATTCCCGGTAGAAAACTGTTTTTACGATCTAAAAGAAGCAGCAAAGTTCCAATAGAAATAAGAGAAGTAACAGAAGATAGTAAGAAAAATGCTAAGGATGCATGGTATGATTTAAGGAAAGAGTTTGGTCTTCTTCTCCCTAATGAGAAACCCAAGACTAAACCAATGGTAGTTGCAGAAAAAGTTGCTATAGACTTGAATAACCCGATCTATATTGCTCAGGAAGGAGATGATATTTTTTCCATTGCCAAAATGTATAAAATAACAGTATTGGACCTGAGAGACTGGAATAATATGGGGAATACTTATCAGATCAAACAAGGTGATCAGATAAGAGTGAAGAAACCACAGGGAGTTCAGCTACAACAAGTAGAAAACAGAATAGTAAAAAATGAATCGGCCATTATATTACCGGATTCTACCACTATAGCCAACCAGCAGGTAGCACAACCAAATACTAATAATCCTATTGCTTTTATGGATGCTGCGGTAGGTGACCAGGTAGCAGAGCCAGCCGCACAACCTTCCGGAAATAATTACAATAATCAGGTTCTTGCACAGGATTATACTACTCCGGCAAATGGATCAATTGACTATTCTCAGGTAAATGTGAAAACTATTCATCACACTGTGAAAAGGGGAGAAACTATTTATAAACTGGGAAGGACTTATGGTGTAGATCCTGAAGAAATCTTAAATTGGAATGATTTGGATAAAGGAACATGGCTTTATGTTGGTGATAATATTATTATCAAAATGACTAATGATATTCCCGGAAGTCCTAAAGTGCATACGGTGAAAGAGGGAGAGACATTATTCAGCCTGGCCAGGAAATACGAAGTAAGTGTAGATGATCTTAAAACCTGGAATAATTTACCAGGGGATCAGATTTTGGCAGGGAATGATATGATTGTAAGTGCAATTGGCTATGTCGCCAGTCAGCCACAACTTACTCAGCCTCAACCTGCACAAGGTGAATTTCAAAACCCTGCTAGTCAGCCTGTTCAGCCAAACTACAATGTTCCTGCTGTGTCTAATGAAACTGAAAATCAGGGAGCATTGCCTGTGCAAAATAATAATTTAAATCAAAATACTGCGGTAGATCCTGCCAATGTAACTGTTCCAAATTATAACCAACCTGCACAGCCGAATTACAATCAGCCGGCAGGGGCAGCTCCAAATTATAATCAACCTGCTACTGCAGTGGCTGGAGGTGCTATGCTACCTGCTCAGGATGAAAACTCTGTATATCATACAGTGCAAACTGGTGATGATATTTACAAATTATCGGCAAAATATAAAGCCACCATCAGTGATTTAAGAAACTGGAATAATTTGCCATTTGGCTCAGAACTTAAAGTGGGAGATAAGATAGTTGTTGGTAAAAAAGGGGAAGGAGATTTTCAGTAAGTTTTTTAAGAACACTTTAAAAAAACAGCCAGATTGATTAGTTAAATCTAATCAATCTGGCTGTTTTTTTTTAAGCTACAATATCGTCCTTACTGATAGGTTTTGGTGAAGTTTTATTAAAATGCTTTTTCACGAATTCGTATGCATTATTAAATAAAATACCTTCAATGATATCTTTTCTGATATCCAGGTTGCCAAAATATTCAGGGTTTTTCCTACGGAATTTTTTCAGTTCTCCTTCCAGATCAAGGCCAAAATTACCAAATGCAATTGAAGTAGAATACTTATTAATCGGATCAATATAACCTTCAAAGTCAGT
>JAHQVQ010000108.1 GCA_019634305.1 Flammeovirgaceae bacterium
AGTGGTTCACCCACTCCGGTAATCACTTTAATCACCTCATTGGCCTGCAAACTTCCAACGATTCCTGGTAGCACTCCAATCACACCACCTTCAGCACAACTTGGCACTAAACCAGGAGGTGGGGGAGAAGGGAATAAATCTCTGTAATTCGGCCCTAAATTCCCTTCCTTATCAGTATAATTAAATACAGAAACTTGTCCTTCGAACCTGAAAATTGAAGCATAAACGTTGGTTTTTCCAAGCAGAACACAAGCATCATTTACCAAATATCTTGTGGGAAAGTTATCTGTTCCATCTGCCACTACATCGTAATCCTTTACAATGTCCAATGCATTTTGGGAAGTAAGCATGGTTTCATGAACAATGATATTGATGTGTGGGTTAAGCGCCTCAATTCTCTTTTTAGCCGCTTCCACTTTTGGAACACCAACATCATTTATCGAATACAAAACCTGTCTCTGAAGATTGGAATCATCTACTACATCAAAATCCACAATACCAATCGTTCCTACGCCAGCTGCAGCTAAATATAACAACATTGGACTTCCCAGTCCGCCAGTTCCTACTACTAAAACTTTAGCAGCTTTCAACTTTCGCTGTCCTTCTATATTAAATTCAGGAATGATAAGGTGACGGCTATATCTTTCCAGCTCTTCCTTACTAAATGTTACTTCACTCATGATTTATTTTAGTTGTGGCAATTTGAGCAACTGCCAATCAATTATAAATTAAGAATTGAATTTTATTAAGATGCTTTTAGGCAATTCCACCGGCAATCGCAGGAATAATACTAATTTCAGTATTTTCATCTACCGGGGTATTTTCCTTTTGTAAAGCTTTGATATCTTCATCTCCAATGTAAATCCTTACAAATTTCCTTAAGACCCCATTTTCGTCAAACAAATGTTGTTTCACGGTTGGAAACTGAGCGGCTAAATCCAGCATAGATTCTTGAATGGTACTTCCATTAGTTTTAATTGTAGCCTGATTGTCAGTGAATTTCCTTAAGGGAGTTGGGATAATGATTTGAGCCATTTTTCTTAGTTGATTAATAATTAGTTTGAAATATTTAAGTTCTTGTATTTTAAATTTCACTGTGTAGAAATAGCATAAATGTTATACTATTCTGTAACAATTTTTTTCTTATAAAATCTCCTCTTCTTCAAATTTTCCTGCATCATCCAATTGCCAGGATTTAGTCACTTCTGTTTTTCCTTTCATTACCGAAATAATGATATAAGAAAAGAAAGGAACAGCCTGTTTTAAATCGTGTTCTGAGGGAATAGCTGGGTGTTCCGGATGTGAATGATAGATTCCTAAAAGAGTTTGTCCAATTTCATCAGCATACCTTTCTGCTTTTAAATAATCGAGGGGACTCACTTCAAATCGTCTTCTCTGGTCACCTTCTTTGGAATTGGTCACTATTTTTGCCACCTCTATATTTCTAATTTCACCATCTTTGCCGTAAAAAAAGCCACAACATTCGTTTGGGTAAGTGGCTTCTGCATGTTTTTGCATTTCTGCAAAGGCAGTAGGTGATATTTTTAGTTTCATTTTAAGTCTATTCTAGATGAATCTCTGTTCTAATTCAAAGATTTTTATTTATATAATTCGTTAATTACTTCGCTATATTTTGCAGCATCATCAGGGAAAACTGTTACAATTACACCTTCCTCAATTTCTTCTGCCACTTTAATAGCTCCGATAAGATTTGCAGCTGCAGAAGGACTTACTAATAATCCTTCTTTTTGGGCTATTTCTTTAATTAATTCAAAAGCTTCGAAAGTGTCAATTGGAAGATTTCTATCTGCAAAAGAGTTACTATAAATTTTAGGGACAATAGCTGTTTCCATGTGTTTCCAACCTTCCAGGCCGTGCATTGGAGCGTCTGGCTGTAGGGAAACCAGTTCGATGTTTTTGTTTAATTCTTTCAGCCTTTTTCCTGTTCCCATAAAGGTTCCGGAAGTTCCTAAACCAGCTACAAAATGAGTGATTTCTCCATCGGTTTGCTGGAAAACTTCTTCACCAGTCGAATTGTAATGTGCCTTCCAATTATTAGGGTTAGCATATTGATCAGCATAGAAATATTTATCAGGCTCAGCTGCATAAAGCTCTTTAGCTTTTATTTGTGCCCCATCAGTTCCTTCAAAAGGAGATGTATAAATGATATTAACCCCGTGAGCTTTAAGAATGGTTTTTCTTTCATAGGATGCGTTTTCTGGAAGGCATAGTGTTACAGGAATTCCCAATGCTGCTCCAACAGCTGCATAAGCTATTCCGGTATTACCACTGGTGGCATCCAGCAGTTCTTTACCTTCATGTAATTCCCCATTCAAAATCGCTTGTTTAATGATATTGAAAGCTGGTCTGGCTTTTACACTATTGCCCAATTGCTGCCATTCTAGTTTGGCAAAAATCTTTACGCCTCTTTTTTGATAAACCCTTTCAATTGGGAAAAGAGGAGTATTGCCAATAAACTTCTGGATGTTTTTTAACCGGGATTTTAGATCAATTTTTTGTTCTGCTAATATCATTTTAGATAAAAATTAAGGTCTTAAAATTTTGGTTTTGGGCATAAAAAAAGCCCTTCCACTTTTGGCGGAAAGGCTTTTGAAATAAATATTTTCAAAGTCATACTTTGCTCATACAAAGTTTAATCCGCCCGGTACGCATAGCGCAACAACAACAACAAGTTGCAGCAGTACTTAGACAGAAAATATTTTGAGCAAATAATAACATTCTAATTTTTTTTAAATTTTTACAAAGCTAATAAATAATCTTTGAGAATTCCTAAAAAAAAAGTCTACTTTCTTAAGAAGTTAGTAAAATAAACTCTTTTCCCATTTCCGAATTCAGAAGTTAAACCAGTAAAAATCAAAAAAAGTTTAAATTTTCAGAATTTTTTTGATTTTATTTCCCTGCTTCTGAATCCCCTTCTTTAAGTTTCCTTAATTCCCCTTCATAATAAGCTAAATTCGGTTTCTGACCTTCAGGAATATTTTGAAGGGCAACTTCCCAATGCTTAATGGCTTTTTTCTTTTCTCTCATAGCAGTATAGCATCTGGCAAGTCCAACATTAGGAGTGAATTGATCTTCTGGGTGTTTTTTCTTGTTCAATAGAAATATTTCAAGAGCTTTTTCATTTTTGCCTTCATTCAGTAGCCCTCTTCCATAATTATGAATGTCCATTATAGTAGCAGTAGGGTGATCTACAGCTTTAGCCATTAGTTTGTCGGCATCAGTCTCTTTTCCAAGCTTCCCTAATACTTTGGATTTGGTGGATAGCGTCTGAAAATTTTCTTGGCCGATATAAGGTCTAGTTATTGCCAGATCAGCCCAGGTTAAGGCTTCATCCAGGTTAATGTTATTGTTTGCACAAAATTCAGCAGCATCTCTAAGATTTTTCCAGTTAAAACCTGCACTATTTCTTAGGTCATTTCTCATTTTGGCAATGTAAAGGTCGTTTATATTTGGAACCTCAATTTTTATAGGAACCATTAAATTTTCCCATTTTAGAGCTACAGTTGTATTGTCAGGTTTCCTTTCGGTAAATTCGTAGGTTAAATATTCGTTGAATTCTGATTCTGCGGGTTTTACTTTAATCCTTAGAGCATCCTCTTTTTCATCGTAAGAATAACTTCCCCATGAAGTATAGTTTTTGGAGAAAATTATAGTCCATTCCTCTTCACCTGGAGCCATATGCAAACCATATTTCCCTGCAGGTAAATCCTTCCCTTCAACTTTCACATCATTAGATACATAAAATACTGTGTTCTCATTAGCTCCAGCTCTCCATGGAATGGCTTTTCCTGCAAAAGCATCTTCTGCAAATCCATAAGGAACTACATTCGTCCCATAAATTTTGCCTGTTCTGTCATTTCCTTGTGGTCCTGTAACATCGGGGCTGTTGTAGGTTACATTTACTTTCACTAAACCTATCCATTGGGTAACACTTGCTTTTTCATTATCTCCACTAGGCGGGAAGGTGAGTGCTCCTTGAGCAAATATAGCATTGGTAAGGAAAGTTGAGCATACTAGTACCAGCAATTGTTTTATTGGGATGTAGTTTTTCATAAGATTTGGATTAAAATAGTTAAAATTATCCCCTATTTCAAGAGGATTTAAGTTTCAGTTATGAAATGAAATTTAAACTAATTACCCAAAAATGATAATGATTTACCGCGAACTTTAAAATTGCAGGGTTAAACGGTTTTTATTTTGGTTGAAAGTAATAGATAAACAATATTTAGAGAAGCACTATGATATGTTGGAGTGAAATTAAGCCAAGGGTTTATTTGGTTTATCTCCCATTATAGGGTATTTCTTTGAATGAATAGGAATTTATTTCTGATCGTAGAAAATTCTTTTTTAAGGATCATATTTGCTGCAGCTTTTCCCATTTTCTCGAAATCAGTGGTTATCACAGAAATACCATCGCATAATACTTCCTTCATTGGTGTTTCATTGTAGGAAATTAACCCGATTTCTTTGCCAGGGGATAATTTCTGATCCCTTGCCTTTTTTATTAGTCCTACAAGGTCTGTTTCTCTAATTAATACAAAAACATCTCCTTTTGAAATAGGGCCTTTTGGTAAATCATTCAGGATTTTAAAACGTAATTTTTTATGTAAACAAAAATTTCTAAATCCCCATGATATTTCCTCACAATAATATTCATTTTCTTCATCTGGGAATATCAAATAAAAATTTTCATATTTATTCAATAAACCCACTGCCTCACATAAAGCATCGTAGATGTCATTTTGGAAATCCTGGTAAACGCAGGCACTTGCTCCATCGAAATTTTCTATTTTTTTGTCCAGGAGAATAAGCTTTTCTTTAGGGATTTTCCTTAATAAATTTTTGGTTCTGGCTTCCCCATCGTTAAAGTGAGGCATTACCATTACATAATTGTAATAATCTAAACCTCCATCAATAAAGTTTTCAAAAGTTACAGCATCATAGTTATGAATTTTCAGATCGACTACTGCAATTTCACCAAGTGTGTTTACGATATTGTTGTAAATAATTTTTTTGTAGGCACTTATCTTATTAAAAATTAGAAGAATTTTAATTTTATCAATTCCCACAGTATCATTTACATAAAACCCTTTTCC
>JAHQVQ010000109.1 GCA_019634305.1 Flammeovirgaceae bacterium
AAGGTAAGTTGAATTTGCTTTTTGGATTGAATGGCTCAGCTATTTTATTCCTCTTTGGTTACCTCATTACCTTGCAAAATACGCCTGTTTTTCATCCAGATCATTTGGCTAATTTGTTGGAAAAGATTACTCATTATCAGGGAGTAATAGTTTCTGATATTCAGGAAAAGCCTAATTCCAGAAAGTTTGAGCTTCAGTTGGAAAAAGTAAAAACTGCAAACGGCTGGCAGAAAGCTTTGGGCAAAGTGTTAGTATATGTATCTAAATCGGATAGTATCGAGCTGAGTTATGGGGATGAAATTTTGGCTTTGGGAAATCCTCAGGAAGTGACTCCTCCAGCCAATCCAAATGAATTCAATTATAAAAGGTATTTGAGTTTTCATCATATCCACCATCAGCAATTTTTAAAGGCTGGTCACTTTTTGAAAACGGGTAATTTTCCTCCAAATTTTCTATTAAAATATGCTTATATAGCAAGGGAAAAATGTGTTGCCATTTTTCAAGAGAATATTGATGGGGAAAAGGAATATCATATTGCTTCAGCTTTGGTACTTGGGGTAAAAGATGGATTGGATAATGATATTAAAAACGCTTATTCCAGTGCTGGAGCAATGCATGTATTGGCAGTTTCTGGTTTACATGTGGGCATCATTTACCAGGTGTTGGTTTTGCTATTTGGAAAGTTACTGCAACGGAAAAAAGGAAGGTGGATTTTTGGAGTTTTAGCGATTAGCTTTTTATGGATTTATGCCTTTATTACTGGGCTTTCCCCATCAGTTTTAAGGGCGGTTACTATGTTCTCTTTTGTGATTTTAGCTAAGGTAATCAACAGGCAGTCTAATATTTATAATACTTTGGCTTTGTCTGCTTTTGTTTTGCTGTGTTGGAATCCCTATTTGTTGCTTGAAGTTGGGTTTCAATTATCTTACCTGGCCGTTTTCGGGATTGTTTATTTACAACCTAAGCTTTACCGGATGTTCGAGTTCAATAATTATTTATTGGATCAGGTTTGGAGTATTACTTGTGTTTCCATTGCTGCTCAAATCGCAACCTTCCCAGTGGGTTTGCTTTATTTCCATCAATTTCCAAATTACTTCCTCATTTCTAACCTGGCTGTGATTCCGGCAGCATTGATTATCGTTTATGGTGGGATATTATTATTGGCTTTTTCCTTTTCATCATTCCTTAGTGGAATAATAGGTTTTAGCCTCAAATGGATTATTTGGAGCTTGAACTGGTTTGTATTCTATATCCAGGAATGGCCATATTCTTTATTACAGGGAATTGATATTTCCATTGCAGAAACATGGATGATTTATGGGGTGATTGTCAGCTTTATTTTGCTTTTCAGTGTTCGGAAATTTAATTATCTCATTTTAGGTTTTTTCATTTTTACCGGTTTTTCAGGATTTCAGGTTTTGGAAAATATCAAACAAAATGGTCAGCAGTTTTTTACTATTTATAAAGTAAACGGTCAGTCTGCCTTTGCTTTTTTTGAAGGGGAAAAAGCTTTTCTTTTAGCTGATAGTAGCCTATTAAATGATCGGGAAAAATTAAGATTTCACATCGATCATCATTTTTGGAATAAAGGGGTTTTGGATAGAAAAGAATTGGCATTTCATGAGTTGAGCGAAGTTGAAAGTGATTTTCTGGTAAAGGAAACATATGGAAATTTGTTGTTTCTGTGGAATGAATTGAGTTTTTTAAACCTAAGAAAAAAGGTTGAACAACCGATTCAAATAGAGGTGGATTTTTTAATTATCAGTGGAAATTCCGTGACAGATTTTGATCTGATAAAAAAGGTGAATTGCCGGAATATTATTTTTGATTCATCGAATAGAAATTATAAAATAAAGCGATTAAAGGAGGATTTGGACAAGGCAAAAGTGTTATATTTTACAGTCTCCGAAAAAGGAGCTTTTATCAAGTAAATTCCTTGAATTAATCATTTCTTCATTTAGCTGAATAATTTTTCTCAATTACCTGTACAGATGTTGAATTTATATTTACTTTTACATTCACACAGTAATCAGTGTTGGCCTGCAATTTCATGATTTTTTGTAATAAGTGAATATTAATTTTAATATAGGATTTTTTATTAAAGGAAATTATAAAAGGTATTTTTTAAGATTGTTTTTTTATAGTTTTGCCACCCAAAAAATATTACCGGCTTTGACACTGATAAAATCGATATCTGGAATTAGAGGAACAATTGGGGGAAAAGAAGGCGATGGCCTTACTCCAATTGACATAGTAAAATTTGCTGCTGCGTATGGCAAATGGATAAAAACAAAATACGATCATCCCAAAGTGGTGATTGGAAGAGATGCCAGAGTATCTGGAGAAATGGTATCTAACATCGTTTCTTATACTTTGGTAGGAATGGGAATTGATGTACTCGATTTAGGGCTTTCTACTACTCCTACGGTAGAAATTGCTGTAACTGAAGAGTCAGCAAATGGGGGAATTATTTTTACCGCCAGCCATAATCCCGGACATTGGAATGCTTTAAAATTACTCAATGAGGCAGGGGAATTTGTTTCTGTTGAGGATTCGGAATTAATCCTAAAATATGCTGAGGAACAGGATTTCGAATTCGAAATGGTGAATCATTTGGGGGAAATCAAAGAGGACCATACCTATATTGATAAACATATTAAAATGATTCTCGATCTGCCATTGGTAGATGTGAAGGCAATAAAATCAAAAAATTTTAAGATTGCCATAGACTGTGTGAACTCTACAGGAGGGATTGCAGTGCCTAAATTATTGAAAGCTTTAGGTGTGGCAGAAGTCTTAGAATTACATTGTGAGCCTAATGGAAAGTTCCCGCATAACCCAGAACCGCTTACTGAAAATATTACCGAAATCTGTCATAAAATTGAAACTGGAAGTTTCGATCTGGGGATTGTTGTAGATCCTGATGTGGATAGATTAGTTTTCGTTTGTGAAGACGGTTCTCCTTTTGGAGAGGAATATACGCTAGTAGCTGTTTCAGATTATTTATTGAAAAACAAGGTTGGTAACACCGTTTCCAACATGTCGTCCACAAAAGCGCTAAAGGATGTTACCTTAAAAGCAGGAGGAGAATATTTTGAATCGGCTGTAGGAGAAGTGAATGTAGTGAAGGTGATGAAGGAACAAAATGCAGTTATTGGAGGTGAAGGGAATGGTGGTATTATTTATCCGGATTTACATTATGGAAGAGATGCATTGGTAGGAATTGCCTTGTTTTTATCGCATTTAGCTAAGTTTAAAGGAACTGCCAAAATGCTAAAAATGAAGTATCCTAGCTATACTATTTCTAAAAATAAGATTGAATTGACCAGAGATATTAATGTGGATGACATTTTGGTGAAAATTCAAGAGAAATATAAAAAACAGCCTATCAGCACGCTTGATGGAGTGAAGATAAATTTTGATAATGAGTGGGTTCATTTGAGAAAATCGAACACAGAGCCTATTATCAGGATTTATGCTGAAGCGGATTCACCTTCAAAAGCTGATAGTTTTGCCAATAAAATTATTTCTGATATAAAGGAAATTATTTCTTTTAAGGCGAAGGAATAAAGACTTGAATAAGTCTACTATTCGACTTTTGCAAAAGTCGAATAGCCAAAAAAATAGGATAAGAGCTTTAGGAATATTCCTAAAGCTCTTTTTTAATGCCTAATAAATCAATGATAAAGGCATATTCGAAAGCTACTTCTTTTAGTCTTTCAAATCTACCTGAAGCTCCTCCATGTCCTGCATCGGTATTGGTTTTTAGAAGCAAAAGATTATTGTCAGTCTTTAAATCTCGTAGTTTTGCAGCCCATTTAGTGGGTTCCCAATATTGTACCTGAGAATCGTGTAAGCCTGAGGTAATCAGCATATTAGGGTAAGCTTTGGACTCTACCTGGTCGTATGGGGAATAGGAAAGCATGTATTCATAATATTCCTTTTCATTTGGATTCCCCCATTCATCATATTCACCTGTTGTTAAGGGAATAGTATCATCCAACATAGTACTTACCACATCTACAAAAGGGACATCTGCCACTACAATTTTATACAATTCTGGACGTAAATTGACCACTGTTCCCATTAATAGTCCACCTGCGCTGCCTCCACTTACTACTAATTTTTCTGAAGTGGTAAAATTCTCCTTGATGATATGTTCTGAACATGCTATGAAATCTGTGAAAGTATTTTTCTTTTTAAGCATTTTCCCCTCATCATACCACCAGCGGCCCATTTCCTGTCCTCCTCTAATATGGGCAATGGCAAATACAAATCCTCTATCGAGCAAACTTAATCTGACTGAGCTAAAATAAGGATCGTACGAATGGCCATAGGAACCATAAGCAGTCATATAAAATGGATTACTGCCATCTCTATTTACTCCTTTTCTATAGACCAAAGATATTGGAATCTTCACGCCATCTTCAGCAATTGCTGTAATTCTTTCTGACTGGTAATTTTTAGGATCGAAATCTCCAATTACCTCTTGTTGTTTTTTTAATTCTTTGGTTCTTTTATCCATGTCATAATCATAGACTGACGATGGAGTCGTGAGGGAATTGTAGCCGTATCTTAGTGTCTTGGTGTCAAAGTCAGGATTGTAGTCTATTCCAGCTGTATAGGTAGGTTCTCCGAAGTCAAGATAGTGGTCTTCTTTGGTTTTCCAATTAATCACCCTGATTTTGGTTAGGCCTTCGAATCTTTCTTCAACGGCAAGATAATCTCTGAAAATGTCTATATCTTCCAAAAGAACCTCCTTTCTATGGGGAATTACTTCTGTCCAATTTTCCTTTTCTGAATGTTCCATATCGCAAGACATCAGTCGGAAGTTCTGTGCTTCATAATTGGTGAGTATATAAAATTTATCTTCAAAATGATCTATATGGTATTCAATCTCCCGTTCCCTGGGATGCACTATTTTGAATTCACCGTTTGGATTATCAGCATGTAAAAATCTAACTTCGCTGGTTAATGTTGCATGGGAGATGATGGTTATTATTTTCTTGGATTTCGTTTTCCCTACTGAAAGGTTAAAGGTTTCATCTTTTTCTTCATAAATCAGTTGATCCTTTTTGGAATCAGTTCCTAAAATGTGCTTATAAACTCGGAAAGACCTTAAAGTTTCCTGATCTTGGACGGTATAGAAAAGGGTTTTATTATCATCTGCCCATGATGCATTTCCAGTTACATTTTCTATGGTATCTGGTAAATTTTCCCCTGTTATTAAATCTTTGAATCTTAAGGTATATATTCTTCTGCCAACATTATCCGTGGAAAAAGCCAGGATATTATCGTTCTCACTGATCCTTAGTCCGGTTGCACTAAAATAGGATTCTCCTTCAGCAAGTTTATTTACATCTAGCAAAATTTCTTCATCTGCCTCAAGACTTTCTTTTTTCCTGCAATGAATGGCATATTCCAGGCCTTCATCATATCTATGGTAATAGAAATACTTGCCTAATTTATATGGTAGGGATTCTGTCTTTTCTTTAATTCTTCCTTTTATTTCATCAAACAGGCTGTCCTGGAAATCTTTGAAATGGGCTGTAACCTGATTGGTGTAATCATTTTCTGCATCAATATAGGCTAATACTTCGGGGTCTTCTCGTTGGTTTAGCCAGAAGTAAGGATCAACTCTTGTATGGCCATGAATGGATAATTCCTTATTGATTTTTTTTGCTTGAGGTGGTTGAATAGTCATTCTTTCAATAATTAAAAATTCAATCCGCAATTTACTTGATGTAGAGTGGAATTCATATACTAGTTCAGGACTTCTCAGTTCATTTTACATTGTAAATTAATTTCCCCTATAAAAAAATGAAAAAAAACTTTACGTTTTAAAATTTCAGCTGATCAATTTTTATTAAACATCACTTTTTCTCTTTAATTAATCAGTAAATTTGAGACTCTAACCTTAAAACTTGAATTTTGAAATGGGTAAAAACTTTGGAAAAACCTGGTGGGGTGAGCAATGGCTTAACTCTCTCGCGAATATAGATTATAGTAACAGGTTGCCCAGAGGAGGGACTTATGCCAGGAAGGGAGCTGTAACCACGATTGATTTTGAAGGAAGCATTATCAACGCGAAGGTAAAAGGTAGCATGCCCAGGCCATATAAGGTTGATATTAGTATTCCGGCTTTTACCCAAGCTGAAAAAGAAAAATTTATCTCTGAAATTGTTAAAAAACCTGTAGTGATTTCCAAGTTATTGAATAGAGAATTAGATCAGGAAGTTTTGGCTATTTCCCAAAAGTGTGGTTTGAAGGTTTTTCCTAAACAATGGGATGATTTTAAAATGAATTGCAGTTGTCCGGACTGGGCAGTTCCTTGTAAACACCTGGCAGCAGTTATATATAAAGTAAGTGCTGAAATTGACAATAATCCTTTTCTTGTTTTTGAATTACATGGACTTGATTTAACAAAAGAATTAAAAAAGAAGGATATTTTTATATCTGATGCCAGCAAAAGTCCTGTTCCGAAATTACAGGATTTAATTCTGGCTCAAGAGCCAAATCAGAAAAGGCTTTCAAAATTAAAAAAAGATGAAACGTGGAATAATGAACTGGCTTATGAAAAAATAAGCTTGTCTAGTTTGCAACCAGTTACTGATCCACTAGTAGAATTGCTTAAAAGTGAACCAGTTTTTTACCAGAATTCAGGAGATTTCAGAGAAAAATATGCGCAAACGCTAAAAAAAATAGTTCGAAATACCCAGCGGATAGTTCAGGCAAAAACTAGTATTACCAACTATTTTGGGAATGCGGAAAAGAAACCTTATCTGGATCACCATTCCAAGATTTTGGTGAAGATAAACGGTTTGAATGAACCGGGTTTTGAAATTGATGAGAAAAATGTACCTGAAGAATATCTTATTGCAGAATTATGGCAAATTCCCTATTCGGATTTGGGAAACTTCCAGCCTTCGGTTGCAGTCTTGAAAAACAGTTTGGTTTTAGCATTTAACTTACTCAAAAATGGTGCTGTCGTTCCTCAACTTGTTCAATTAGAAAATGGGTTTTATGCTATTCGGTGGCTTCCTGCAACACTAAGTAAAACTATAAGACATTTAGTTGATAACCTTTTTGCACATCTTCCTGAGGATATTTTGGTTTATCAGAATTTGAAAAGGAAGAAAACTGAGTTTGTCCCTAAAACAGCCTTTACTTTGTTGTCCTTATGGCTTACTGCACTGATTCCCAAGTTAGGAAATGATTTACGGTATGATCATTTTCTAGAATTATTTTTTAAAAATTACCCTTATCAATTTAGCGAACCTGGAGAACCAGAACTGGCTGGCGGTATTCACCAGTGGCTAAAAAGGTATTATCTTTCCCAGGGAAATTATAAAGTGATTCTTACGGTTGAAGAAAAACCGAGTGAGGATTTTTTGTTGCATGTGGCTATAAAAGATGAAGGAGAAAACTTAATTAAGCCAATTCCATTGCACCAAATTCTGACCCTAAAAAAACATGAAAAAAAGCGATTTGAAATACTACAATTGCTTACCAATCTAAGTGTTTTTATCCCGGGTCTTGATCGATACATAAATTCTTTAGGGGGTTTGCTAATTGAAATGAGGTTAAAACAATTTACGCCATTTCTTATGCAGGCTATTCCTGCTATCCAATTGCTTGATATTGAAATTCTTTTGCCAAAATCCTTAAATGAAATATTAAAACCCAGACCAAGTGTCCAAATTTCCAAAAAGGCAGTAAATAGTAAGGGATATTTGAGGCTGGATAAAATTCTTGATTTTGACTGGAGAATAGCCATTGGGGATGAATTGGTAGATGAAAAAGAATTTAAAAAACTAATGAAAAATTCGGCTGGGCTTATTAAATATAAAACAGATTACATTTATGTAGCAGCCGGGGAATTAGAAAAACTATATCAGCATTTTACCTCCACAAAAAAAATGACCACTATGGAAATGCTTCGGGTGGCATTGAGTGAGGAATATTTTGGTGCAAAAATATCATTAACCGAAGAGGTGCAAAAATTAATTAAGGAGCTAACGAATTTCCAAAAAATTCCGATTCCCGAGGGATTGAAAGCTACTTTGAGGCCTTATCAGGAAAGGGGTTTTTCCTGGCTTTATCGCAATAGCAAAATTGGTTTTGGAAGTGTGTTGGCAGATGATATGGGACTTGGAAAAACCTTGCAGGTTATCTGTACACTTGCAAAATATAAAGATGAAGGTATTCTTGATACGCATAAAGCATTGGTAATTGCTCCGACTGGTTTGCTTTCCAACTGGCAAAATGAATTTAATAAGTTTGCTCCCCATCTTAAATGTCAATTATTTCATGGCAGTAACCGGAAACTGGGAGATGATGATTATGATATTTTACTCACTAGTTATGGGGTTACCAGAAGTGATGTGAAAAATCTGAAGAAACTGAAATGGCAGGCGGTAATTATTGATGAAGCACAACATATTAAAAACCCTGGAACAGCACTTTGTAAAGCTGTAAAAAGCATTCCCGCCAATACGTTTATTGCCATGAGTGGTACTCCAGTGGAGAACAGGCTTTCAGAACTTTGGAGCATAATGGATTTCTCAAATAGGAGCTTTTTGGGAAGTCTTAAAGAATTCAAATCCAATTATATTGTTCCGGTGGAGAATGAAAATAACGCTGAAGTAGCCAGTAAGTTGATTAATGTTACCGCTCCATTTTTGATGAGGAGGTTAAAATCTGATAAATCTATTATCAGTGATCTTCCCGATAAAATTGAGATGGATACTTTCGCTACTTTGGCTAAAGAACAAGCTTCCTTGTATGAGAAAACCTTGCACGAAGCCATGAATGAAATTGAAGGTATCTCTGCTACTGATCATCAGTCTTTATTTAAAAGGCAGGGGTTGGTTTTACAAATGATTTTGGCCTTGAAACAGATTTGTAATCATCCTACACAATTCTTGAAAAACAAGGTGATGGATTCCTCTCTTTCGGGAAAGATGGACCTTTTGTTTGAAAAGCTGGATAGCATAGTGGAGAACAATGAAAAGGTTTTGCTATTTACCCAATTTACCGAAATGGGCAATTTGCTAAAACACTTTATTACTGAAAAATATGGTGATGAACCGCTATTTTACCATGGAGGATGTAGTATAAAACAGCGAACGGAAATGGTAGATAATTTTCAGAATAACAGGGCGGATAAGATTTTTATTTTGACTTTAAAATCTGCCGGAACTGGTTTGAATTTAACTGCGGCAAATCATGTGATACATTTCGATTTGTGGTGGAATCCTGCTGTTGAGGCTCAGGCTACAGATAGGGCTTACCGAATAGGACAAAAAAATAATGTGATGGTTCATCGATTCATTACAAAAAATACATTTGAAGAACGCATTAATGAGATGATTCAAAGTAAAAAAGCATTGGCTAATATTACTGTAGCTACTGGGGAAGGATGGATTGGAAATTTAAATAATGATGAATTGAAAGCATTATTCGAAATAAATTAAAAATTAGTTTAGTCAAACAAAAAAAGGCAACAATCTGAACTTATGTCAAATTGTTGCCTTCTATGAAGCTTTTGGGCTTATTATTTATTTCCCTTCGTATTTCCTTCCATTTTCATGTTTGGCTAAGGCCATTCCGATAACAGTAGCCCCTGCTAATAATGCGACAAAGAAAATAACAGCTATAGTACCCATAATTTTATTTATATTTTGTGAAAAATGTATTTCTAATTGTTTTTGTAATAACTCAAAATTCAATAGCAAAAATATCAATCTAAGGGAAAAATTAGAGGTATTGAGTAATGTTTTTTCTGATTTTGTTTATTTAACTACAAATTCTCCTAAAATGCTTAAAATTTTTGCCCTAATACAAAATTAAACTGCCCTTTATTAGCCCCTGGTTGTCCCGGGATATCGTCAAACCCATAGCCCCAATCTACTCCTAAAAGCCCCATACCCGGAAGATTTACTCTTACTCCCACACCGGCTGATCTGTAAACATTGAATGGATTAAATTCCTGATTATTATTCCAACTGTTTCCTCCTTCAGCAAAACCTAATAAATAAATCATGGTGGAAGAGGGTTGGGTAAGAAGGTATCTCAATTCGAAGCTTACTTTGCTAAAGGAAGTTCCGCCCATACCATCAGAATCTGCAGGAATAATAGATCGATTTTCATAGCCTCTTAGTCCAATAACATCGGTGCCTAATAATACATTTTGCGTGCCCAAACCATCTCCTCCCATAATATACCTTTCGAAAGGACCAAGTGCTTTTTGTTGATTGTAGCGTCCAATCAATCCCATTTTTATTTGTGTAGCCACTACTAATTTTTTTGACAATGGTAAATACCAGGAATTTTCGAATGACCATTTGTGGTACTCAATCCATTTAAAGGAATTCTGAGGATTTATTTCTGAGAAGGACTGACTGCCCATAGCAGAGTAGGGGGGAGTGAGACTGAGAGACAAGGAAATAGAAGAACCTCTTCTTGGGTATAGGTAGTTGTCAATATTATTTCTGGCAATTGTAGTATTAAACGTGAAGTTATAGGAATAACCATCGCTGTAATTCTCAAATCCATTGATTGGGTAATTGTTTAAATCATAACGATAGAAATTAATAGAGTTGGTAAGGCTGAAATAGTCATCGGGGAAGGTTAGCCTTTTGCCAAGAGCAACGGTAAATCCATCCATCTGAAGGCTGCCATCATAACCATTTAGTTCTTCAATAAGTCTATTGATTGAGTGGTTAATGCTGAGGGTGAGGGAATTAGGGTTTTTGCCACCAAGCCAGGGTTCTGTAAAACTCAATCCATAATTTTGATATTGGTAACCATTGGCCTGTACTTTTAGTTGTAGTTTTTGACCATCTCCCTGAGGGATACCATTCCAGTTTTTAAAGGAGAAGAACTTTCTGGCTGAAAAATTATCTATTCTTATTCCTGCAGAACCGATAAATCCAAAATCTCCACCCCAACCACCAGATAATTCGAAATTGTTTCCGGGGCTTTCTTCCACATCGAAAATGATATCTACTGTACCATCATTGTAATTGGGGATTGGTTTTGGGGTAATCGTCTCTGGATTAAAATAGCCTAAGGTAGCTAATTCTCTTTGAGTTCTTATGAGGTTGGTTCTGCTGAATTTTTGCCCGGGAATAGTTCTTAACTCTCTATAAATTACATGGTCATTTGTAAGGGTATTGCCATTAACCATTACCTTGTTGATTGTGGCCTGTTCTCCTTCAAACATTCTCATTTCCAAATCAATTGAATCTCCTTCTATGGCCGTTTCTATTGGATCAACCTGAAAAAATAAATAGCCATCATCCATATAAAGGGAATAAATATCTGTTCCTTTGGGATCAAAATTTAATCTTTGTGAAAGTTCCTGTGGATTGTAAATACTTCCTTTTTTTATTCCCAGTAACTGGGTAAGGTTCTCATCTGAATATTTATAATTTCCCACCCATGAAATATTTCTAAAATAGTATTGCTGTCCATCCTCTACCTTCATTTTTAATTTGATGTTGCCATTCGGTAAAATGGTTTTTTCCACTTTTTTAATTTCAAAATCCCTGAAACCATTTGAATTATAGAAGGCTATAAGAGTGGTTTTATCTTCTTCCAGTTGACTTTCAATAAATTTGGATGGGGAAAATATGTTGAACAGACTTTGTTCTTTCGTTTTCTTAAATTGCTTACGAATCTTTTTTTCTTCAAAAGCAGTAATGCCTTCAAAATCAATGTCTTCTATTCTTGATTTATGTTTTTTATCGATTATCATTTTTAAGACTAGTCCATTTTTAAAGCTTGGATCCAGCTCCATATTGGTCTGAACTATAGTGTTTGCATAACCCTTTTCCTGGTAATGCTTTTTGGCGATATTGCTGGCATTTTTTACAATGGCATCGGTTACTATCTTTCCCCGAATCAGTTTCATTTTGTCCATCAATGTTTCCTGCTGGCTTTTGGAAATACCTTCAATGCTGATTTTTGATAATCTGGTCCTTTCTTTTAATTCAATTTGTAGGAAAGCCTGGTGGCCAGATATTTCGGTTAGTGATATTTTGACATCTCCCAAAATTCCCTGTTTCCATAACTTTTTAATAGCTAAAGAAATCTGGTCTCCTGGTAATTTAATTGAAGTTCCCGGACTTAAACCAGCAATAGAAATGATGGCATTTTTATCAAGGTATTTTGCACCAATTACGGTAATTCCCCCAACGGTGTAATCTTTGGGATTTCCATAATCTATAGTTATTGAGTCCTGTTTTTCAGTTTGGGCAAAAGAAGCCCATGGTAAAGCCAGGAAGGCAATACCCAAAAGATAAATTTTATTCATTTTATCAAGGGTTCAGAAAATGTGGTTTTATTATATTTTATTCTATAAATCCTTTACAGCGGGCAAAAGAAGACTATTCCGATTAAGAAAACCGTAAAAGTCTTATTAAGATGATTAGGTGATTTTTTAAGCTGGTTATACGCTGTTATATAATTATTTTTAATGCTTTTGGCTAATGATTAAAGTAAGGGTCATTGTTAATCTTTTGACTATTAATAGACATTATTTTTTGCCTTTTGATTCTAAAATGAACGTTTGCTGAAAATGGTTGCTTTCCTGCTTTATCTCAGATTTAGAAGACCTTACTTTTGCGCTTAAATTAGATAGTTTGAGGTTAGATATAATCTAAACCCAGAAAGGGGTAATTCTGATTTTTTTCAAATATTAAAAAGGATAAAATATTAAAAGACTAATCCTTTTGCCTACTTTCCAGATTATTTTTTAAATTCAACCATTATCTACTTTACCATTACAATTGAATAGATGTTTGAAGGAATTATAATTTTTTTTCTGGTGATTATCATGATTACTTTTTTTGGGATTAGGAAGTTGTTGTTTGGAGACAGTCCTTTTTTACAAGGAAAAAAAGGTATCCAGACTCTACTAACTGGTGATAACCAGACAAGTATGTTGGAAGAACCAGATCATTTGATAGGAAAGATTGGAACGGTTTATACTGTTTTAAAACCGGCAGGTAAGATTATTATTGACAATGAACATTATGAAGCCACTACCAATGGAGATTATATTGGAAAAGGGGAGAAAGTGAAAGTAATTGGTAAAACCATGACTACAGTACTAAAAGTACGCCCTTTATTTGAAGGGGAATAGGTTTGGGAAATGATAGGTTCTTTAAACTAATCTAATCCCCAATTAGAATATGAATGCCCTGATAATTTTATTCTTTTAACTTTTTCAAGGCTTCCTGAACCTGTTGGTAACCTGGATCAAATAATTTGCAGGATTTAAGGTAGAAAAAAATCATTTCTTCTAGAAGAGGCCTGTCAAATCTGTCTTTGAACATGATGGCTTTATCATTAAAAAATATATCTTTTAATGAAGAGCCAATCCAAAGAATATTGGTGGTTTTGGTCTGTCGGGCTTCTGCCATCATTTTTAATTGATCAATGGCTGTTTCAAAACATTCCTGTGCAACTAGTAGGGAAATGTTGGATTTGAAATAATTAATATTATCTGTAGAATGTTTACCTGCCCTCACTTCATCAATAGCAGTATTGAGTACCGCCTGAAATTGCATGAAACTTCTTTTATTTTGCAGTAGATTTCCCTTATCCGGAGTGATTGAAAGTGCGTGATCAATTTCATTTACAGCGTTAGGTATATCCCCAACCTCAAAATAGGCATTAGCCAATATTCCAATTATTTCTGAGTTTTCGTCTTCCTTGTTTTCTATTTTATTGTACATTTCAATTAAGGATTTGAAATGTCTGTGTTGAAATTGATATTTAAAGTCTTTTAATAGTTTTGGTGAGTTTTTGGTTAAATTTTCCAAGATGTATGGGTTATTTTTTTATTCTCTACTATATTACTAAATGATATGGGAAAAAGTCAAGTAAAGCCATCATTATTTAGGAAAAAAATGGGGATTAACCAATAAATATTGGGGAAATTACAGAAAATAAAAAAGCCTTCCAACAATTACGCCCATGTATCGGATAGGTCGGGGCTGGTAACAGCCCCGACCTATCCGATACATGGGCGATGTAGTGGTAAAAAGCATCAAAATTAAAGAGAAGCAAACTGTAAAATATAAAGTAGGCATAAAGTTTCATTCTAATAAAAAAAATTTAAGTCGCTGAATTTTGTAATATTGATCTATTGAGTTTAATCCACCATCACAGAATATACCATCGAAAAAATCCCAGGCCTTTTGGAGAAGACCCAAACGGATCAAAGGTAGTCCGATGGGTTCATGTATAACTGATAATCGTTTTGCGAGAGCTTGGGCCTTAAAAAAACACTATACGACACAGGTAAAACTTTTACTTAAAAAAGGAATGGCACTTTCCAATATTCTTCGGTATCAATTACCACTTTTGATACCTGTTGTTTCTCTACCTCCTGGCTTGCATTTAGAGTTTACCAATGTTTGTAATCTAGCATGTACGTATTGCAATTAGCATTCTTTCCCTTACAACTAATTTACAAAAGATCACTAGGGAAGTAGCGGAATCAATAGTAAAAGCTGTTGACATTGCTGAATGTGTCTCTTGACGGGGCAGATCCTGAATCCTATGAACAACATAGAGTTCGGGGAA
>JAHQVQ010000110.1 GCA_019634305.1 Flammeovirgaceae bacterium
CACTAATAGCTATTTTTGCCGTACTTGTATTACAATTTAAGTCATTTAGACAGCCATTGATTGTATTTTCAGCTATTCCTCTGGCTTTTACCGGATCAATAGTAGCGTTATTTATCACCGGCTGGACTTTCTCTTTCTTTGCCTTTGTAGGATTTACCAGTTTGGTGGGAATAGTAATCAACACTTCCATTATTTTAATTGATTACACAAATCAGTTGAGAATAGGAGGGATGGACAAAACAGCAGCCATCATCAAAGCATGTGAAACGAGGTTTCTTCCAATAGTCCTGACATCCTGCACTACCATTTTCGGGCTGCTTCCACTTACTTTATCGAAAGGAGATTTATGGCCACCATTAGGCTGGACTATTATCGGGGGGATGGTTTCTTCTACCTTTCTTACACTGTTGGTTGTTCCGGTACTCTATAAGTTGTTTTCAAGGGAAAAATTAACAGAAGATTCCGAAGAAGAGTTGGTTGAACAAGGAATAATAAGTCCAGCTGTTTAAATATTATATGTTGTAATAGTAAATAAAAACCAGTGCTTATAGTGCTGGTTTTTTTGTAATAAAAAGTCTAATGTTCCTACTTACTATAAAACAACTGAGTAAAATATGCAAATTACTCCTCAAATAACTAAGCTAACATATATTCTTTTAATTGCTATTTCCATTCTAACCAGTTGCCAAACTGATAAATTACAAGGAAGCTGGTTTGTGGTAGATGTAGGTCGTCCTATGGATTATGCAGGTGCCTATGCTGCCATTTATTCTTTTAAAGATGATAGCCTGATTATCGATTGGCCAGGCTGGGAAAGAGAGGCTCATTTTATCAAATCCGCTAAAGGGAACATTATCCGGACAGACAGTTTATCCGATATTCCTTTTCAGTTCATTAAGGATACCCTAATATTTGAATTCGATTCAACTTTTCACAAAAACTTTAAAAGTGATAGTAAAAAGTCTACTATAAAACTTTTGTCCTTCCAGCCTATATCTATTCCTGAAAGCAATAAAGAGGTTTCAGATATACTAAAGACCCATTCCTGGACCATCAATATTGAACATGATCCTTTTTATAAACAAGCCTTAGGTGTAGTTTTTCTGGATGAAAATATGTCTTTCCCTAATGCAAAAAGATGTGAGGTGGAATATTTTGAAGAAGACATTTTCACAAGAACTGCTGAAGATAAAAGATATTATTGGATGATTGGAGGGAAGGAGGGACAAGTTATAATCTTTCTGGATGACGTTTTTAGGTCTTTCTATCCATCTGAATTTTTTGTTACGCAAATTCAAGGCGATACCATTTGGGCAAATGCCTGGAAACGAGGAAATAAATATGATGTGTTATTAATTGCCAGCCCTCTTCTGGATGCTGTAGAATTAGAAAAGAAACGTAATCAATTAGTTGGGGAATGGGATCTGGAATCGGTGGGACTTCCTGAATTTAAGGAAGATTGTCTAGAGAGGGAGGTTATCCCTGATTCGTTAATTATTGAGTTTGAGGAGGTGGGTATTAATAGAGAATCGATCGAATTTGTGATAAAGGAGGAGGATTGGAAAAATAATCTTATAACCTATATATTTAATGAAGATAGTTCTTTTCAGGTAATGCGGGAAAATGAAATTATTCAGGAAGGTGGTTGGAAAATAAATCGCTCTGGAAAAACAGTAAATATGAATATTTTCCCACAAAGTGTTTCCCGAAAACTTGACTATAGAAAAATAGGGCTTACACACGACTTTTTGATTAGGAATTTTACATCAAATTTAGTTAGCACAGAACAGTATATTTACCTTTATGAAAATGATTCCCTAGCCCCGAAATTCTACAGATATCTTCAGTTTTCCAAAGCTCCAGATTCCTGAATCTTTGGAGGTCTAAGTTGTCCTGCTTAATTTTAATTATGACTCTTTTGAAACCTAAATCAAATATTTCAGTTACGGATTTTTTTCAGCCTGATATTTCAGCTAATGACTTGCTTGCCGATGAGTTGAATGAAGAAGTATTTAAAGTTGAAAAATCTTATGGAACTACGGAAGTAAAACATTGGTGGTTTGATGGAATACGGATGGCCTGGTCAAGGCATCAATATAATAATCACTATTATTTTGAAAAGGAAAACCCGCTGGATGTGGTGAACCTGGAGTTCAATCTTCAGGGTGCCTATATTATCAATCAGCGTGGAAAAGAGTATCGGGTTAAAGGTAGGAAACACAATATCGTTTATAGCCCTGGTTTTAAAAATACCTTTCAAAATGGAGAATTGGTAGCGGAAAGTTTTGCCATCCAGTTTAGGCCGGAAGTCTTTCTCAGGATGATTGAAGATGGGAATGATATTTTAAACAGATTTGCCGAAAACATGTTGAAAGGTGCTCCTGTAGTGTTAGCTCACAATTCCCTGATACTTTCCCCTGATTTAAATATAGCTATCCACGATCTTTTGAACTGCAGATATACCGGAGGCCTTCGGAAAATGTATTTGCTTTCTAAAAGCTTGGAAATTTTGGTTTTACAGGCTGAAGCTTTTGATCAGGCTGAAAAGAATGATGATGTTTACTGTAAAAGAAAGGAAGATAAGGAAAGGCTTTTGGAAGCCAGAGATTTTTTAATTGCGAATGTAGAACAACCTCCCGGCTTGTCTGAAATTGCTAAGCATGTGGGAATGAATGAATACAAATTAAAGCGGGGATTTAAGGAAATGTTTCAGACTACAGCATTTGGTTTTCTTTCAGAATATCGTTTGGAATTGGCATTAAAACTTCTTCTGGATACACAAAAATCTATTTCAGAAATAGCTTTTCAATTGGGCTATTCTTCTCCACAACATTTTAGTGCTGCATTTAAAAAGAAGTTTGGAGTACCTCCAAGAGAAGCAAAAAAGTGAAATCCGGTTTTCAAAATGTATAAGTTTTGCTCCTTTTTATATAAGTGTTTGCATGTTGAAAATCCTATTTTTGACCAAAAAATATTTCATGGAAAAACTACCAATAATAAAAAAAGAAGTAAACTTTAATGTCCCAAAATCAAAAGTTTGGGAGGCATTAACTCAGCCAGAAAAAATCAAAGAATATCTTTTTGGAACAAGTGTTATTTCCGAGTGGAAAACAGGTTCTACGATCGTTTTTACCGGAAGTTGGGAAGGAAAGGAATACAGGGATAAAGGAACAATTTTAAAATTTGAACCTGAGGAAACCTTTCAATATGATTATTGGAGTAACTTTTCCGGATTGCCAGATGTACCAGAAAATTATATCATTCTCACTTTCAAATTAGAGGATAATGAAGACGGTTGCAACTTAATATTTACGCAGGAAAATTCCATTACAAAAATGCAATACGAACACTCTGAAGCTAATTGGGATTCGGTTTTTGAAAAAATTAAGGAATTGCTGGAAGGCTAAAAAAGAAACCTATTCAGGTCTGGAATGTCGAAAGCACCACCAAACCTGAATATTATTTACTCCACCTTTCTTGCTACGGCAATTAGATTTTCAACTTTAAATTTTATTCCTTCATTTTCCTGATCAGGTTCAATGTTTTCTTCCACTTTTTCTATTTCAAATTTATTTTGGGATAGCAGCGCAATCAGTTCTTCTTTGGAAAACATATTAAAGCCATATTTTACAAATGGATAACCCTTCATTACCGATTTTGGACGGATTCCAATTATTAATTTCCCTTCTTCCTTTAATACACGTCTTATTTCTTCAAAATAGGGCTTTGGGTTTTCCCAAAAATATAAGGTATTTATGGTCATTACCTGATCAAAAATTTCTTTTTCAAAGGGTAAATTCTCTCCATTTGAAAGTATAAACTCAGCCTTTTTTTGCACAATCAGGTTTTTATTGTTTTTCTCTGCTTCAGCCACCATCTCCGCTGAATAATCGCAGCCTGAATAAGTTATGTTCTTATTTATTTTGAATAAATCTTTCACAAAAAAACCATTGCCCATTCCAATTTCCAAAATGTAATCATGAGCTTTGGTGCCCATGGCTGCAATGGTTTGTAGATTTATTACTTTATTCCCATCATTCATTTTATTCCCAACAGCATTAGCATGTTCACCTTCTGGTTTTCTAAGTTGTTGGGCAATTATTTTTAAGGTTTGCTCATCCATTTCTCATTAAATTAAGTTCATCTTTTATAGCTTTTTTAATGACCTAATTGATGTAGTTTTTGTTTGTCTATCCCAAGACCACTCCTAAATACCTTAAGGCAACACCACCAATAGTTTTCACCAATTTGTCACCCGAAGAATTCCAAAAAGTTGGGTCATCCGCCCTTTCCTTGGGAATATTTGCCAGATATTCTACATAAAAGCTAAGAATTTCATCCAGATTTTCATTAAAATCTGCAACCTCCTTTGGTGTGGATTTTTCCAGAATAGAAGAGAATTTTTCGTTGATCACTTTTTGGAAAGCCTCTTTTAAAATGGTTGTATTATCATCATCTCTTAAATGTGAAGGTCTTTTTTTATTAGGAATAGAACCAACCATTTCATCAATTTCATTCTGAATGCTCTGGGTAATTTTCGATTTATCCAGAATGTAAAATTCGTATTCAAGTAATTCCTGTCCGGAAACATTTAAAATAAAATTGGACAATGCATTTTTTGGGAATTCCTCTAGTTTATATTCGATCTGGTAGCGTTGACTTTTTCCGTTAAAAATAGCTTCCTTTTTTACCTTTGTATTTGAAATAGCAAAAACCTGATTTGCGGCTATAGGTTTTACTAAACCAAAACTTATTACATAACTTTTTTCAGTATAATCAAATCTTAATGATTTAATCATATTTCTGGTATCCCTTACAATTAAGATTGGATCAATAGGGCTTAAGGTTATAGATTCCTCAATGGATAATCCAGTTTTACTGCTTACTTTTCCTTCATCAATTACCAGGGTATATGCCCCGTCTTTCGCATCAGTTAGATTTATATCTAATATTCCAATTCCCCTTTTATCAAAAGCTACCGGAATAAGCTCCTGATAGCCAAGTAGATTTCTTGTTTCTTCGAGAATTTTAAACTTTACTTGCATAGAGTTGGTGATATATCCTTGCTCTGCGGATGCATTTGTATATATTCTTAATTTCAGGTTTTTATTAAAATTAATGTTAACTCTATTGTTAGTGATTTCCTCCCCAGTTTCCACTAACTCAATTTTGGTTACCTCAAATGTAGGAATGATTTCAAACTGCATTAATCTTTGCCAAGGAGGGAGATTTTTTAAAGTATCAATTTCATAATCCAATTTCACAATATAGTTCAATTCAGGCCATACCCCTTCATATAATTTTAGTCTTACAACTGGATTATTTCCGGTTAATTCCTGTTTAGGCCAATCTATACTTTCCCCAATTACACTGCTATCGCCAATATTCAGAATTGATACTTTTCTGATTTTAGTTTTTTCCTCACTTGCAAATAAGCTTAAAGAGGCTTCATCTTCAGTCTTGTGCTTTACCAGAGAAATAATACCCATGGAAACTGAAGATTCCTCTGAATCTAAGATTTTAGTTTTATCGTAATATATAGGGATTTTTGGGGTGGTATAAAAAATATTATCTATGGAATAATGGATATTAAAATACCCTCTGGTCCATCTTTCACTTGTTTTTATAGTATTCCCTAGTCCATAAGGTCTGTTTCTGAAATTTCCAACCCAAACATAGCCAGTAGAATCTTTAAAAACATTTTCCGCTTTTATTTTGGCTGAACGCTCTGTTCCACTACTATTTAGCCAGTAAAACTCTCCATGTATTTCCTCAATAACAAGCTTTTCAGGGTCATGATAAATCATGGCATCATAGATAACAGGATCATTCTGAACATTTAGTGCAATTATAATATCCAGATTATTCCTTTTATTCCATCTGAAATCGAAGGATGCAAAAGGCTCTTCTTTTGTAATAAAATTAGGAGTTAGATTTGTTTCCTGAGCGAAAACACTAAGAGAAATAAAAAGCAGGAGAAAAAATTTAGAAACAGCTAGATAAACCTTCATAAAAAGTTTGTAGTCTGGTAGTTAAAATAAATGTTAGTTACAGTCAGCATTTCTTAGGAGAATAGCTAATTCCCAAAATTGATTGAAAAATCTTCATAAGAAAGTCTTTTTTTATTTGAAAGAATAACTCTAAAAGGATAACTAACCCTAATTTTTCAATAATCTTTTTTAGTAGTTTAAAAGAAATAAAAACAAGATTTAAATCCTAATTTTAAACATAAATCCTTCCTTGAAATAAGAAAGTAAAATGCTGTTTTTTTCCGATTCAGCCTACTGAAAATTCTGCTCCGGGAGGTTGATAGAGCATTCTTCGAATAGGTCTAATTTATAAATAAAGGTATTCAAATTTTAGAAATAGGAACTTATTGGGTTTTGAATTCATTATATTTTATATAAAATCACAAAAAAAAGCTCGACTGAAAAACAATCGAGCTTTAACATTTAACAATTAAACCAATCAGTAGTCCATCACTGATACAACAAAAATGAAAAAGCAGACCGTAAACTATTTACGGTCTGCTTTTATTTTTAATAAAAATTGATTTTTTTTTAATGTTCCGAATTGCCATTTTCAGAAGGATATTTAAACATATGTCCTAATACATCCTGTTTAGTTTTGAGATATTTTAGATTAGTATCGTGGTGGGGAATGATGATGGGTAGACGAGTGACTACCTTTACCGAAGATCCTTCGAATGAAGCTATTTTGTCCGGATTATTCGTAAGTAGCTTTATTTCAGAAACACCTAAATCTTCCAGAATTTGAATGGCTGGAGTGTAATCCCTTAAATCAACATGAAAACCCAGTTTTTCATTCGCTTCTACAGTATCCAATTTATCATTATCCTGCAATACATAAGCCCTTAGTTTATTCAGTATACCAATTCCCCTTCCTTCCTGACGTAAATAAAGAATTATTCCTCCTTGCTGGCTAATTACTCGGGTAGATTGTTCTAATTGCTCTCCACAATCACAACGGAATGACCCAAATAAATCTCCTGTGATACATTCCGAATGGACTCTTACGATAACAGGTTTTGTAAAATCAGTTTTCTCATGAACCATGGCAAAATGGGGGGAATAATCGTTTTCATCTTCCGCATATCCGATCATCCTAAAGTTGCCCCATTTATTAGGGATATTTGCTTCTGCCTGTCTTTTTATCATTTTTTAAGTACCTGTGCTAATATTTTTGAGAGAAATCACCTCATTTTCAAACAGTTATGGCACAATTTAACTTGTTTAATTCTGTCCAGTTACTTATGTTTAAGCATTGGAATTTAGGCAAAAATAATAAATAAGAATTTGTAAAGAATTAATTTGAGAAAGAAACCCATTTTCAATACTATTTCTGATAAAATTTTTGGGACCAATGCTTTAAGTCAAATCCAATAAGATCAGGATTGTTTTGGTCGGAATGGTTTTATGACCTCTTCATCACATTGCAGAAAAGGACCATCAATAAGATCAATACAAAAGGGGACTGCTGGAAAAACTGCATCAAGGCATTGCCTGATAGCTTTTGGTTTACCTGGAAGATTAATAATTAAGGTATTGTTTCGGATGCCAGCAGTCTGTCTTGAAAGAATGGCTGTAGGCACATATTTCAAACTTTCTTGTCGCATGACTTCTCCAAATCCTGGAAGTATTTTTTGGCAAATGGCCTCAGTGGCTTCTGGTGTAACATCCCGTTTTGCAGGTCCAGTTCCTCCAGAGGTTACTATTAAACAACATCCTTCAATATCTGCCATTTCAATCATAGCGGCTGAAATTTGATCTTGTTCATCTGGGATAACTTTATACACTTTTTCAAAACTGGTGAGTAGGTATTCTTCTAGGGTTGAAACAATTGCCTTACCGGGAATATCTTCATAAATGCCTTTACTTGCTCTATCTGAAATGGTAAGTACTCCAATCTTTATTTGCTTCATATCACTATTGCTTTTACTTTTTTAAGCCACCCTAAAATTATCTAAAAACAATCAAACACTTACCGTTTTTTCCTGAGATATTTACGTTTTTTACGTCTCATAAATTTTATTCCCAAACCTACCGCAGTAATACTTATTGTGGTTCCCCCTAACAATAATGTTATCATAACAATATCCCACAAAGGGCGGTTGTTTGTTAAAAAAGAAAAATCTAAGCTATGAAGCCCGTGATAAAGCCATCTTTCTAACCTATTAGTAACATCACTTTTTAGCAGTACGTTCCCATTAGCAGGGTCAATGTAAAAGGCTAGTTGGTCATCAGTAGTTGTC
>JAHQVQ010000111.1 GCA_019634305.1 Flammeovirgaceae bacterium
GTGTATTTAAAAAGCTGTTTTCTTCCAAAGTAATCTAATTTATTATGATATTCAATTTCATCCTGTTTATAAATATTATAAAATTCAGGATCATCAATATCCAGGATTTCTCCTTCGTAAAGAGCATGTTTTTTTAGTGCAGTTTCTCCAATAGCATAAATGTAGGCTTGTGCCAATAAAGCATCGTTGTAGGTAACAATATCTTCAAATGTTTTTCCACCAACACTTCTTACAAATTTCTGAATTGGATTATCAATATAGGAATTTATCCAACCTAACCCCTCGTTTTCAATAAATATATCAGGGGCAACTTTCGCCAATGAATCAAGGAATTCCATATTTTGCAATACAACTCTTCTACTGTCACATATTTCAAATCCAATATTAGCTTTACTTCCATAATTACCCATAAACTCTACTGGCTTAATTTCAAAAATTAATTTTTCTTTTATATCCTCAAAATCAATTTCAAATTTTTCAAGTTCAGACTTCACCCTTTCTGTTATATATTTCTGAGTAAAATCTAACCTATGTTCTATAAGTTTAAATGCAAGATCAGAGTTTACGCTTTGTCTTACAATTGGATCATTAGAATATTTAGAAGTTCTATGGTTACCATCCAAATCGAAATTATACCAATATTTTTTTGCTGTAAATTTACTTACTGAATCTTTAAATAAAAGCCAATCCTTCATTGCCGATTCTGGAAGTGGAAGAACTGAGGACATTTGAATTTTAATAGAATTTTGAGCCCCATTTTTAAAATTGTGTACAATTTTATCGATTATCTGATCTTCAACTTTTTCCTTAATGTTTTTATAACGATTAAACTTTGTCTGAGCCATTGCACCATAAGATTCTTCCATAGTTTCATGTGACTCCAAGTCGTTCATTAAATCCTCTATGTCAGAAAAGATTTCATCTGCTCCTTCTTTAAATTTAATGTAATCAATAAAAACAGGAATTTCATTTTGACTACGATAGATATTTTGGAGTACAAAGCTGAAAATATTTGAAATTCTCACGCAACCACCAGATAGATTGTGACCTAATTGATCATTTCTATTTGTACCATGTACATACAAATGCCTTATGGCAGAGTTGCTATTATCTATAAATTTTTGAGTTGTATCCCCCTTATAATAATCTCTTACTGCTGACATCGGTAATTCTTCATCTCCATAGTTTTGACCTTTCAAAGCGAATTGGTTACTATTAATATAAGCTTTTTCCTTTTTGGTCGAAACCCGGTGTAACCACTTAGAAATTCCCATCCAGCTTTGAGATTTTAACTTTTTGAAAATATCAGGTATTTCTCCCAGGATGGTTTTGTTTTCCCTGTAATTGAATTTTGCAGAACTCAATCTAAAAAAACCAAGTGGAGTTTGATCAGAATCCTCATTATACCCAATTCCTCTCCACGCGGTGGAGCAATAAACTTCCAAAATAATCCCATTTCGCAAATTAATAAGAAAAGCCCTTTGCCCACCCTTTCCTTTGGAGGCTGTATTTATAAAAAGACCGTATCCTTCTTTAAACCCTTGAACATTCCTCACATACACAATTTGCTTTTTAAACTTTTCATGGACTTTATTGAATCGGGCAGGATTATTTTTTTTTGATAATACTTTACCTGTAAATACAGCTTCTCTAGCCAACAATAGTTTTTGATGATCAGTTAATTCTTCATATCGATTGGATAATTCGGATAAGAATTTCATGGATGCCAACCTTAAGTCAGAAGGCATATTCTCGGTTTCTAGTAGTAAATTTTTTATTGCATTGGAAGGATTTTTCAAACTGACCCATTTTTGTTTTAGTGAATCCAATTCAGGATCAATTGAAAATGACGGGAAGGAAGTACTAATTAATATCCAAACATGGATAATACAGTATTTCGAATAGAAGGCATTTTTGATTCTTAAAATGTCATTCATAAGGAAGTTTGGTTCAAGCTTTATTCTATTTGAACGCACTAATAATACGCCTAACCATTAACACTGATCGTTACAAAATGTAAGGAAAATTTAAAATGTAATTTATACTGGTTCTTTAGGAAAAGAGTTTTCCTAATATTTATGATTTTCTTAATATCAAATTGTATTATTTACACATCCAATCTCTTGTTTCAAGAAATTAGCTAAATTTTTTACAGATATTTTGCTTTTGATAATAAAGGATTAAAACCTTACAAATGAATTTTTCTCTATCTAATAACAAGGATTACTTAGGTAAGACCCTTTTAGAAATACACAAATTAGAAAACCTGAATACTGTAATCTTACGTATAAACCTTATCAAAAAATCTTTTCAAGAAAACTAATCAATACATACTTATATGAAAAAGGTCATTTTTTATATTTCGATTTTCCCCATTATATTTTTTAGTTCTTCATGTGAAGAGGATTTGTTTAATGGGGATGCAAATTTAACAGTGGTAGTAAAAGGTGCTCTTTCCGGAAATTTAAGAGATAATATTACGGTGAGAATTTATACTACAGAAGAAGACGCTGAAGAATTAAATTCCAGTTTTAGAAAAGCAAAAACGAATAGTAATGGAGAAGCCTATCTGGAAAAAATTCCTGCAGGAAGAATACTTTATGTACGGGCAGATGCCATGTTTGCTAAAACCATTCGAACCCTTCCCACATTACAAGAAGGTGAAAATACATTCGAAATGGTTATTTTATAACAAGTACTAGTATTGGTAAATGATGAGGTATTTTATAAAAGGTTAAAAAACCTCATCATCCATATTGGCAATATTTAGAACTGTTGGTTTACTTTATCCTCATGTTAATTTGGGTAATCGACTCTATAATATCCTAAAAATTCGGCATTGAAAGCCGATGTTTCATATATAGCAGTTGGAAAATTTAAACCCAATAGCCCAATTCCAGTTCCTTGTCCTCCTACATCGCCTTCGCCAAGAAAGAAAAGAGCAATATTTCCAGGCCTTCCCGAAAAAAACATTAGGTCTCCGGGTTGTGGTGTATCCACTTTCTCAAATCTATCCATCATGGTGGAGGAAAGATATTCCCCAGGATATTCATCAATATTTAAATTAACAAAACCTAAAACATATTTAATAAATCTGGGAGAATTAAAACCGGTTTTTGGGTTGTCCCCTTTTAATCTAAATGGATACTTCCTCAAAGCTAAAAGAATTGCAGTGGTTAGCGCTTTTTTCCTACTGCCATCAGGCAGATTATTTAGGTTTACCATTATGTTTTCCATATCCACTCCATCCTTAACAAATGGAATTGATTCTCTTTCCATTATTCCATTTATAAGATTGAATACTTCCTGAACATTCATTCCATCCGACTTGACCTTTTTGTTTTTTTCTGCATTTTGTTCACTCACCTGCTTCTGAAGAGTGGTTACTAATCTTTGATTTTCAGTAAGTTCTTGGCTGGATTGATAAAGTTTATAAGAAACGACACCGATCGCAAAAAATAGTAATACTACAATAATAATGGTGATTATGGTTATCCTTTGAGTTTTGGAATCTGATGGTTCATTGGGGTTTTGTGGCATATTTCTAATTTCTTAATGTTATAAATCGACACTAAAATTAAAGGCTTTCTGGAATTGAAATTTTGTTAGAATAATAGATTATTTTAGTAAAGCTCGTATTGTAGACGTTTTAAAGTTGAAAAAATAATATTCTACGATTCTTAGCTAAATCTATAATTTTTTTCTTCTTAAAATAAAAGCCTGTCAACTTTTTAGTGTCTTAAGGTAATTAACTGAGGTTATTCATTATATATTATGTTTTAATCTTCCCTCTATCTCTATTTCCAATTCCTTGAACCATTCTTCTCCATACTTTCTAATCAATGGATCTTTTAAGAACTTATAAATTGGAACACCTAAAGATTTTCCATTTACACAAGCTGGAGAGCAAATTTCCCATTGATCATAATTAAGAGCATCATATTTTTCGTATTTGCTCACTCTTATCGGATAAAGATGGCAAGAAAGTGGCTTTCTGAACTTTGTCTTCCCATCTAAAAAAGCTTGTTCCATACCACATTTTAAAATTCCTTTCTCATCATAAATGGCATAGGCACATTCCCTATTATTAATTGTAGGTGTAGAAAAGTCTCCTTCTTCATCCTTTATAAAAAAACCTTGTTTTTCTATCTCAGCCAATCCTTCTTTAGAAAGATAAGGTTTAACTTCATTAAAAATATTTTTTACTTTTTGTTTTTCCTCATCTTCCAGAGGAGCTCCTAAATCTCCTTCCACACAACAAGCTCCTTTGCATTTTTGCAAATCGCAAACAAAGAAGTTTTCCATGATATCATCACTTAAGATAGTATTTCCAACTATAATCATTTTTTGTTTTTTTTATGGTCTCCAAAGGTAAAATAATAATAAGAAATTGACCAGTTCCCATCATTTTACCTGATAATCCTCATAGTATTTTTCCAGTTTTGAAAATATATTTATTCCAAATCAAAGGATGATTCAAAATTTAATTATTTAAAAATTTAGTTAGAATTTTGATTCAAATAAAATTACACTGAACCATTAAATTTAAAACAGATGTCACAAATTAATAATATTCTCGTTCCAACGGATTTCTCAGAAGAAGCTAATAATGCTTTAGAAGTTGCAGTTTCTATCGCAAAATGGTCTGGGGCAGAAATTACATTATTACATGTAATGGATATACCAGTAATTGGTCAATCTCCCACTTATGACATAATTGGAGCTAGTTATTCCTCTCCAGAGGATCCAGCTCTTCATAAAAATTACGTTAATAAATTGATGAGTATTACCAAGGAAAAAATAAATAAAATTAAGCAAGAATATAACTATGTAGCTATAAAAAATCATGTTGTATTTGATTCTTTCCAAAAACACATTGCCGATTTTATTATAAAGGATGAAACTGATTTGGTGGTAATTGGATCAAAAGGTTCTAGCGGTCTTGATGAAGTTTTGGTCGGTTCAAATACTGAAAGAGTGATTAGATTATCAAAAGTTCCAGTGCTCACAGTAAAAAAAGGAATTGAAAATTTTAATCCCAGAAAAATTGTATTTGCTTCCAATTTTAAAAAGGTTTCAGAAAAGGCTATTTCAACCTTAAAGGAATTTCAAAAGCTATTTGATGCTGAAATTGAATTTGTTAAAATAATTACACCAAATACTTTTGAAACCACTCCTGATACAGAAAAAGTAATAGAAGATTTTGTGGAAAATTACGGATTTAAGGATTACAATGTTAATGTCTTCAATTATTTTACTGAGGAAGAAGGTATTCGGGTTTTTGGAAACTCCATAGGAGCTGGTTTGCTCACTTTAACCACTCATGGCAGAACTGGATTAGCTCATTTGTTTTTAGGTAGTATTGCCGAAGAAGTAGCAAATCATTCCTCATTACCAGTGCTTACTTTTAATCAACATTATAAATAAAATCTTTTGCAGGGCTCTTTGAATAAACATCAAAGAGCCTTATTTCTAAATCCGTTTAAATCAAACTTTTTCTATTGTCCAAATAAAGCTTGGAAACACATTTGGTTTAAATTTTTCATGTCCATATTTTGGTTTCATCCAAAATTGAATTAATCTTTAGGGCTTAATTACAATTTCATATTGTTTCGTTAAGATCTACTGCCCATGAACCATTTGTGATAATTATTTTTTCGGCTAAATACCTGCCTGAGTTAGAAACTAGTTACACCAAACCTAATTTTTTATCCAATTCCAATTAACTCCTCATACCTTTCTCAGGATTTAGGAAACCTGCATTTTTATCAAGACCTTCATATGAATGATTATTAGTTTTAAAAACTTCAAAAATTAATTGCCTTTCTTGGATTTATTTACTCTAAATAATTGAAATAAAATATGGAATTTGGGGTTAGATTTTACAAAATCTAAAATTTAATACTTTAGACTTATCATATCATTATAAAGTTTACACAAATTCAATTTAATTAAATTTCAAAATTTTGCAAACAATTGCAAACAATTGCAAACAAAATTGATGGAATTTTCATTAAAAGACTAAAAAATCGTTTAGAAAATAATTCAAATAAAATATCTTAAAATATGAAAGCTCCTGTCACACAATTATTTTTTTTCTTTGTTGCCATTCTTTTTAGTTTAAATCTAAGTGCTTCTACGACAGATCCAGAATTAATAGAAGGTGAAACAATTATTTTGGATTCTGTAATAGTAAAAGCTTGGTTAGAAGAGCAAGGGATACATCTTGAGTACTCAGTTTCAGAAAAGGGAAACCAAGAAATTTTCCTTATTGATGATGAGGATCCTTCTATTCTATTCCAATCAATCAGAAAAGCTCAGAAGCACGGAATGATAATGTTTATGAAAGGAGAGGCTCTAGTTATTAGAGAGAAAAAAGGGGATACTTTTTATAAATTAATAAATGGACATCTTTACATAGGCCACAAAAAAGATGGTAATCCTATGCCGATTTATACCTATAAGCAAGTTTAATTTGCTTGAAAAATAAAAAAAGGAGGATTAATTTAATTAATCCTCCTTTTTTTATCCACATTTTGAATAATTGCAACTCTTACATTTCAAGCATCCTTCTTCATAAATTAACCCATCGGGATCCTCACATGATGGGCATTTTCTATCTACAGCACTTGTTCCATCTGGGATAAAAGTTTTTAAAGCACGAGCAACACCATTTTTCCAGGTATTAATAAAATCGCTATCTAGGTGTAAATTGGAAACCAAATCTACTACATAAGGTAGTGGCATACCATGTCTTAGAACTCCGGAAATGAGTTTAGCATAATTCCAGAATTCCTTATTGAAAGATCTTGATAAACCTTCAATTGTTACTCTATAACCTTGTTTGTCAATATATCTGAAATCATAACGACTATTTCCTCCTTCATCTTTATCTTTTAAAATACAGCCATTGGTTACATAAGAAGGCAAAGCAAAAGCATCTTCAGCTCTACCAGTAAAGATTTCATAAGGTCTTCCATTTAATACTCCTACCACAGCGATCCACTTTTCATCATTATTGGAAAACCGGATAATTTTAGCGTCCAAAATATCTGGTCTTGTCGGAGCTTGAGTTTCACTCACTTCATCAACCTCTTTTTCTTTTGTTTCATTAGAAACCAAGACTCCACTTCTTGAGCCATCTCTATAAACGGTAATTCCTTTTAATCCCTTCTTCCAAGATTCAAGATAAATTTCAGCTACCTTTTCAATAGAAACATCATTTGGAAGATTAATGGTAGAACTGATAGAATGTGTAACATACTTTTGGACAATAGACTGAACTTTAACTCTTTTTAACCAATCTATTTCATTGGCAGTTGAACCAAAATAAGGACTTTTTGCTATATCTGTTTCACCCGTAATTTCCATCCATTTTTTTACCTTTGGATGATAAACATCAAATTCTTCCCAGGAATCTCCCATATCATCCACAAAAGAAACCTTTGCATTCTCAATTTCCTTATTAACCTTTCTTCTTCTTTTATAAGACAACATAAAAACTGGTTCAATTCCTGATGAGGTTTGAGCCAACATACTTAGAGTACCTGTAGGAGCAACTGTGCTTATTGAAATATTTCTTCTTCCATGTTTCATCATCCTTTTAAACAAATGTGGAAACTCTTTCTCCAACATTTGTACAAACTCTGATTTCATTTCAGTTTCAATATCAAAACCATGGAAAGGGTCTCTTTCTATAGCCATATCAATTGAACTATCAAATTCAGCTCTACATTTCTCCCGCATCAACTTCTCAATTATTTTTAGTGCCTCATCTGAATCTATTTTTAAGTTTAAAGCAGCAATAGCATCAGCTAGGGCTGTGAATCCTAGACCTGTCCTTCTTCCTCTTTTTCCAGTTTCGTAAAGTAATTTCCAGGTAGATAATTCAATTTGTTTTACTTCATCTGGCTCAGGATCTTTTTCAATCTTGGCAATAATTTTATCTATTGCCTCTAATTCCAAATCCACCAAATCATCCATTAACCTTTGGGATTCATAAGTGATTTCATAGAATTTTTTAAAATTGAAACTAGCCTCCTTTGAAAATGGATTTTCAACAAAATTATAAAGATTAATTGCAATTAATCGGCAGCTATCTCCGCCTTGCATGGCTATTTCCGAACAAGGATTTGTGGAAACATTTTCAAACCCTGTATAAACTGAAGAAGTGGAATATTTATGTTGTTTATCCCAGAAAATAAGTCCCGGCTCAGCAGTGTTGTGAGCGGATCTTACAATCGAATCCCATAATTTCACGGCATCTACTTCTAATTTTACTTCTGGATTTTCACTATTAACTGGCCATTTTAAAGTAAAGTTTTTCTTTTTATCTACGGCTTCCATAAATTCATCTGAAAGCTTTACAGAGATATTAGCACCGGTTACTTTAGAGAGGTCTTGTTTAATGGTAATGAAATCTTCAACTTCCGGATGAGCAACATCAATGGTAATCATAAGAGCTCCTCGTCTTCCGTTTTGAGCAACTTCACGTGTTGTATTTGAAAAACGCTCCATAAAGGAAACTGCTCCTGTGGTGGTTCCAGCTGAATTATCAACTGATCTTCCTTGTGGCCTTAATTTGGAAATATCAATTCCTACACCACACCTTCTTTTGAATAGTTGTGTAAGTTGTTGATCTGTATAACAAATACCGCCATAAGAATCAAATGGAGACGGTAAAACTACACAATTAGATAAAGATGCTAAAATCTCCTTATTCCCTAAGGCAGCCATAACACTTCCCTGAGGAATCACATAACCAAATCCTTTAAAAAACTGATAAATTTTTTCATATGTTAAATGCCCTCTTTCTTTCCCATAATCAGACAAATTATTTTTTTCTTTAACCTCAACTTTGTCATATTTTTTTTCAATCCTGGCAAATTCAATAGCCATTCTTTTGTGCATATCCTTAGGTGATTTTTCTAAATATTCACCTTTAGCGTTTTTAACGGCATATTTATTCATCCAAGTGGTAGCAGCTAATTCGTCTCCATTAAAATAAGAAAGACTTTCTCCTAAAACTTCCTGGAATGTATAATTTTTTTGCTTGTTTGAAAATATAGTTGGAGTATTCACAATCTAAAAATATTTTTTGTAAAAAATTGAGTAATTTAAAGTTCTGTTCACTATTAAAAAGTATAATCCATCCTTTTGTTAAAGGGAATTATTATTCATTATTAATCCAAAGATAGATAGATTTTTCTGAATCAGAATAGGGCAAAAATGGTAGATTTTTTTTAAAAAATGATGACTTAAATCAACTAATATCTTCCCTTTTGAGTGAAAGGTCTGTAATCCTCAGATTACCAAAAACTTAAATTCAAAAAAATATTTTACCACTCATCAATTTAATCTTGGATTAATTACGATGTTTATCGTAAATAGCAACCTTAATCTAACCGTAATAAATTGTTATGCTAAAAAACTTACTCTTAATTGCCATAAGAAATATTGTAAAGCAAAAATCTTATAGCCTCATTAATATTATTGGTTTGACCATAGGGATAACTTGCAGTATTTTCTTATTGTTATACATTCTAGACGAGCTAAGTTTTGATAGATACCATGAAAATGCTGACAAAATATACAGGGTCGTTTCCCATATAAAAGAACCTGATAAATCATTTAGTTGGGGAGTAACTCAGGTTCCTACAGGCCCCACTTTAATGGAAGAATATCCAGCAGTAGAAAATTATGTTCGTTTTTTTCCTCAAGGAAGATTTTTGTTTAAGCTAGGAGATAAACAAATTTATGAGGAGAATGTTTATGCTGCTGATTCCACTGTTTTTGATGTTTTTAGTTATAACATTTTAGAAGGTGACCCCTCTACTGCACTTGATGAACCCTTTTCTGTGGTTCTTACAAAAGATGTAGCTGTTAAATATTTTGGAAACGAAAATGCTGTAGGAAAAATAATTCAGGATGAAGATAATGAATCTTATAGGGTAACGGCTGTTATTGATAACGTACCAGAAAATTCCCATTTTACATTTAATGCACTAATCTCTGTTCCACAGTCTTTGAAGCAAAACCAAAATTGGGGTGGATTTTTTGTAACCACTTATCTGGTAATACCTGAAACAAAAAAGGCGGAGGAACTCTTAAATTTGCTTCCTGAAATGTATTCAAAATACATGGAAAATATTTTTGGAAGGATGGCAATTGATATACAATACGATTTGCAAGTACTTCCCAGTATTCATCTTCATTCCAAAATGGAAGGTGAAGGAGGGGGTGATATGGCCTATATTTATACTTTTGCGGCAGTAGCTTTATTTATGTTATTAATTGCCAGTATCAATTATATGAATTTAGCTACAGCTCGGAGTTCAAGCAGAGCAAAGGTGGTTGGTATGCGAAAAGTTTTAGGCTCAAATAAAATACAATTAATCAGTCAATTTCTCTCTGAATCCATTATTCTAACTTTAATTTCATTATTGGTTAGCCTTATTGCAATTGCAGCTTTGCTTCCTTTTTTTAACTATGTATCAGGAAAAGAAATTCCATTTTCATACTTATTTCAACCCGAAATTATACTTGCTTTAACTGGAATTGTTTTAATAATTGGTGTTTTAGGAGGAAGTTATCCAGCTTTAGTTTTATCAAACTTTAAACCTATTCTGGTTTTAAAAGGTAAACTTACCACTGGTTCTAGCAATGCTCTTTTTAGAAAAACCCTTGTGGTATTACAATTTAGTATTTCCCTTGTAATGGTGATTTGCACTTGGATAGTTTTTGATCAATTAAATTATATGCAAAATAAAGATCTGGGTTATGATAAGGAGCATGTTTTAACTGTAGGATTCCCCGATGGAGGGAGGAACCAATTGGCTTCATTAAGGAACACACTGCTTAGTAATCCAAAAATCATCAATGTTGCCTCAGCATCTAACAGAACAAGTAATATTAGTAGCAGGAATATTTTTAATGTGGAAACAGAAAATGGAATGGAAGAGAAGGCCTTTAGACCCTTAAGAATAGACCATGATTTTGTTTCCACGTTAGGAATGAAAATAGTTGAAGGAAGAAATTTTTCTTTAGATTTCCCGGCAGATACTTTGAATAGTGTAATCATAAATGAAGAAACTGCAAATCGCTTAAATTGGGATGAACCTTTAGGAAAAAAAGTGCAAGTTGGAGGAAATAATGAGGAAGGTGAAGAGCCAATTTATGCGGAAGTAGTGGGAGTTGTAAAAGATTTTCATCAGCTTTCACTGTACACCAAGATTGAACCTCTTATTATTTTATACAGACCAACGAATAGGATTATTCATGTGAAAATTCAAGGGGAAGAAATTCCCGCTTCTATTGCTTATTTGGAAGACGAATGGAAAAAGGTTTTTCCGGGAACTCCATTTGAATATGATTTTTTGGATCAGGATTTTCAATCTGCTTACGAAGCTGATAAAATCAGGGGGCAAATTTTTACAGCATTTTCTGCCTTAACTATTTTTATTGCCTGTTTAGGATTACTTGGACTCGTTTCCTTTACAACACAACAAAGAACAAAAGAAATTGGTGTAAGAAAGGTAATTGGTGCTGAAGTTACACAAATAATTATTTTAATTTCAAAGGATTTCCTAATTCTTGTTCTTATAGCTATTGTCATTTCATTTCCAATAGCCTATTATTTTATGAATGACTGGCTCAATATATTTGCCTACAAAACAGAAATAAAACTCTTGACATTTTTATTATCTGCTGCATTAGTGCTTTTTATTACAATACTTACTGTGGGTATAAAAACTTTCCAGGCCGCGATTGTAAATCCAGTAAAATCTTTAAGAGCTGATTAAACAAGAATCGAAGAGGGAAATTTATTCCCCTTCGGTTCTTTGTTTATAAAACTGTTCCTGAACCTGAAAATCAAGTCGTAACAATCCCATTTTCTATATTAAAGATCGTTTTCTTCATATTTTCAAAAGTATTATAACCTAATGCTACTGCATAAAGCGTTTCTTCATCCTTGTAGATAACAGTGGGAAATCCTGTTACTCCTACTTGTTTAGCCCAAACAAAGTCTTCATAAGTTTCTTTTCTAATTTCTTCAGAGGAAAATCCTTTTAAAAAATCTTCCGATGATACTCCATACTTCTTTGCTAATGGCAGATAATTCTCAGGCACATTGGTGTCCATATTTTCAGCATAAAAAGCAAATTGTACATCCTTATAAAATGAAAAAGTAGCTTCGGGTTTTAAGTTTCTAATCACAACAACAGCCCTACAAGGCTTTTCCGTGTCATAAATGAAAGAAGTTTCTTCTGCCAATAAATCATATTTAAATGGCTGACCACTTTTTTTATATACTTCCTCCCAATGATGCCTGATCATTCTTTTTGTCTCTCCATCCATTGACTCCTGTGTATGAGGACGTAAACCTCCCATCACAGTTTTAAATGTAACTTTTTCTTTGTATTCCTCTATTAATTTATCAAGTTCATTGGCTATCCCATAACACCACGAACACATAGGATCACCCACATATATTATTTCGTTTTTCTTTGTCAACATAATTATAGATTTTAATTACTGTTCAGAACAGTATTCAATTTGCTTATTTTTCTGAATTAAATCGTTTTTGAAAGCTAAGTTATAATAGTTAAGCAATCGGGAAACAAAGAAAGGATAATTAAAATTCATTGGCGGAGCATCTTTTGGTTTTATTATATGGAGATAATCTTTTGGATCAAGAAAATAAGAAATGCATATGGAATATAATTTTTAATTTAGACATAAGACCTAAGTATTTTTTCTTATTAAATAACCCTTAACTGATATTCAAACCCGTTTTTTTAGGGTAAAAAATATGATTCACAATATTTTTTCCATTCCAGGTTGAGTTATCGCTATGATTTATACCTTTGAAACAATTCCTATTTATCACTAAATAAACCCTCCATCAGTGAAATCATTTTTCAATTTATTTTTAATAATATTTACTTTATTAATTGCTTGTAGCACTCCATCAAAAAAAGAAGAATCAAATGAAATTAAAGAAGAAAAAATTCCAATAAAGGTGGTGGTTATTTCCATGTTTGAACTAGGAGAAGATGAAAGTGACAATCCTGGAGAATTTCAATACTGGGTGGAAAGAATTCCATTGACTGAGAAAATTTCATTTCCTGTTGGAGATAGAAATTTAAGATTAAATAGGGAAAAGGGAATCCTTGGAATTTGTACAGGAATAGGCTCAATAAATTCAGCGGCTTCCATTATGGCACTGGGATTGGATGAAAGATTCGATTTATCAAATGCTTATTTTATTGTAGCTGGAATTTCAGGCATTGATCCAGAAGATGCTTCTACAGGTTCGGCAGTCTGGGCTGAATGGCTGGTAGATGGAGATCTTTCTCATGAAATTGATGGAAGAGAAATTCCTGAGAACTGGACCACAGGATATATTCCTTTGAGAAAGAAAAAACCGTATGAAAAACCTATTCCAGAAAATAATGAAGGAGCTTCATTCCAGTTAGACCCTAATCTTGTTGAATGGGCTTATCAATTAACAAAAGGCATTAAATTAATTGATAATGAGGAGATTACAAAAATGAGAAATCAATTCAAGAGTTTCCCAAATGCTCAAAAACCTCCTCATGTGTTAAAAGGGGATCATCTAGCTGCAATGACTTACTGGCATGGGGAATTAATGAATAATTGGGCAAATGATTGGGTGAAATACTGGAGTGGAGGTAAAGGAAATTTTGTTACTTCCGCTATGGAAGATACTGGTACTATGTCTTCACTTTTAGCTTTGGATAAAGCAGGGAAAGTAAATAGTAAAAGGTTTTTAGTACTAAGAACTGCAAGTAATTTCACAATGCAACATGAAGGAATTACTGCTTCTCAAAGTCTTGGTGGAGAAAACCTGGAAGGAGGTGGATATTCTGCTTATATTCCATCATTGGAAGCCGCTTGGCTTGTTGGAAGCAAGGTAGTGTTTAATATTACAGATAATTGGAGTTCATTTAAAAATGGCTATCATCCTAATCCATAATACCTTCATAAATACCAAAAACTGATAAAAGTCTGTATAACCTTTGGGAATTTGAATGGTTTCTAAATGCAGAAATTAAAGAAAAATAGTTTGTAATTTTTATCTTTAACCAGCTTGAGTTTATCAGAATTTGATGATTTACTGGTCACTTTTTAAAAAGTGTGGGAGCACCAAATGCGTTATTTCACCTTTTCAGGCAAAGAGAGGCAACTCCTTTACAAGAATTTCTAATTTAACCAATTTAAATCACAATAAATAATATGATTTTGATAGTTTACATTTAAAAAATTATATAAATCAATATATTATATTTTTTATATAAATAATTTCA
>JAHQVQ010000112.1 GCA_019634305.1 Flammeovirgaceae bacterium
GCCATTTTTCTTTATCTTGCATTTGTTGCAGTCTGGGCAGTGTAGCATTGTTTTAATTGTTTTGTCACTTTAAAAATAATGACTTGCTCGGACTGCTCTTTGTTTTTAATCCTTAGCCTTACATTTGACACACTGCCCTTTTTTGATGTCTTTTGAAATGAAAAAACGCAAACGGAAAAGTATTTCCATTTGCGTTAATAAGACAAAATCTAGAATTGAGCAGCTTCAATACTTCCTAAGCGGTATAAGGTCTGAAAATGCCTACCCATCTAGGATTCAATTCCCAATCCGATAATAATGTGTCAATTCTTTCGTCTTTGTCCTTTTTTTTAATAAGTTTGGGATTGATAAAAATTAATTATTTATGGAAGTGATAGAGACATCTTGTCTTTATCACTTTTTTTGTTGCAGGAAAGGGAATAGAAATAAACGAAATGAACTCAGGTATTAAATCTTCTAAGGGGAAATAAAGTTGAAATAAACTAGAAATATTTTGTGAGTGAATTTATTTTTTCCCATTTATTTCAACCTATATCTATATGTTTCAAGTTTATTACAGAATTCCGTTCCTTCGCAGGTTATTAAATGTGAAAAATTCGGGAGGTGATTTTTTATAAATATTGATAACCGGGAATAGTCAAAAGCTCCTCAAATTCCTTATTCTCCGCTAATTTATTGAGTGTTATAACTACTTTTTGGAATAGTGCCTTGAGGTACAGTAATTAAATTTCTTTCTTCAACTTTCACATCAAACCACTTTTCTTCTCGAATTGAATTTTTTGTATAATGCTACTAAAAATTGAAAGACATCAGGAGTTAGAATTTGTTCATAGTTGGAATTCAATGGCTTTGATAACTCAAGTTCCTGTTTTGTGGTAGTTTCAGTTGTGTGCATTTTATCTTTGGTTAAGGTTATTTAAAACGTTTTAACAAATATACAACAGCGAAAATTAATAATCAAGCGAAAATTCGCTAAAAATAAAATATTCGCAATTGTTTAGAAATTTGCTTTTCTACCTTTTATTGTATTTTTTTAAGATTTGAAATACAAAAAAGGGCTTCAGGAAATAGAAAGAGTGTTCATCTGAAATCAAAAAAACCTAAGGGAGAGCGTTGGGAAATTAAACTTTCCAAATACCTTAAAACTAACATAAACATAAAAAAAGAGTGATTACAGAAGGCAATATTAAACTAATATTAGGGCTGAAGATAAAGCTGCTGAGGCAGGAAAAGGGCTTGTCATTATCGAATCTTTCTGATAAGACTAAAATTTCTATTTCTTATCTCAATGAGATAGAAAAAGGGAAGAAATATCCTAAAACTGACAAAATCTCTCAACTTGCGGAGGCCCTGGGAGTTACATACGATTGGTTGGTTTCCCTAAAGCTGAGTAAAAAACTTGGTCCACTTGCCGAAATTTTAAAATCAAATATTCTAAATGAATTACCCCTGGATGTTTTTGGTTTGCATCCCAGCAATTTATTAGAATTGATATCCGGAGCACCAGCCAAACTAAATGCTTTTATAAGTACATTAATTGAAATTTCAAGGAATTATAACCTCACTGTTGAAAATTTTTACAACTCGGTTTTGAGGACGTATCAGGAAATGCATGAAAATTACTTTCCTGAAATAGAGGCAGAGGCTGAAAAGTTCAGAGCAAAGTACATTAAAGATGATCAGGATGTGCTTTCTGCGATTTGGGATTATATAGAACAGGAATGTTGTTATGAGATAGATCAGAAAACACTTGCTAGTTTCCCCTCACTTAAAAATTTGAGATCAGTTTTAAAAAAAGATGGGAAAAAAGAACAGCTCTTACTGAATGGGAGATTAACTGATCAGCAGAAAACTTTTATTCTGAGTAGGGAAGTTGGATACCATTTAATGAACCTGAATCCCCGTTCTGCTATTTACACTTCCCCTTCCGTTAATTCTTTTGATGAAATCCTGAATAACTTTAAAGCCACTTATTTTGCTGGAGCTTTATTGCTTTCCGAAAACGATTTAATTGCTGATATAGAGCGGTTTTTTGGAATGGAGACCTGGGGTGCCGATCATTTTTTAAATATTATGTACAAGCATAATAGTTCTCCGGAAACGTTTTTCCACCGACTCACCAGCATTCTCCCAAAGTACTTCGATCTGAATAAATTATTCTTTATAAAATTTACCCATGTTCCTGGTTCTGGGGAATACAATCTTTCCAAAGAATTACATTTATCGGGATTGCATAACCCACATGGAACCATTGCCAGTGAACATTATTGCCGAAGGTGGTTATCTGTGACTATTCTGAATGATTTGGAAAAAGAAATGGCTCAAAGTAAAAACAATCAGCCAATTTGTGATGCTCAGATTTCGGACTATATCAATTCTGTAAATAAGTATTTCTGTATCACGATAGCCAGACCGCAATATCCCGATCCAAATTTTACTACTAGTTTAACTATTGGTTTTCAGATGGATAGCAGTTTTAAAAACAAAGTAAAATTCTGGAATGCGGAAAATGTAAGTACCAAATTAGTAAGTGAAACCTGTGAAAGATGTCCGATTACCGATTGTGAAGAAAGAGTAGCCCCACCAACAATCTTAGACAAAAGGAAAAAGGAGAAAAAAGTAGAAGAGGATTTAGTTAAATTGTTGAATGGGTAGGGGTTAGCTTATCAAAAAACATAGTGCAAGAGTCTCTCTTGTGCTTTAAAATTATTTTCAGCGTCTCGCTGAACTTTGAAAAATCCAGAAAAACAGCGCTTGCTGGTTCAGGTTTGTAACCTGGACCAAAAAATTAATCTGAAAGTGAACCGTAGAAGTCTCCAGACTTCGGGGAGTTAAAAAACAAAGTAAGGAAAGCTCATCCTCGTTTGCAACGAGGATGCTGGAGAATGGCGATTGTATCGCCAATATTACAATTTAATAAATCCGCTTAGTCATCATGTAGCGATCGTGTTCCTGGAAGTCGTAGTTTCGGTATAATCGGTTGCCTCTGATGTTGTGTTTTTCTACTTCCAGGTGGACTGCTTTTATGTCTAAATCTTTGGCTTGTTTTAGGGAGAAATCCAGCATTTTTCTTCCAAGTCCTCTTCCCCTACAAGATTCCAGAATGAAGAATTCGTCAATGAATGCATCTCTTCCTCCAAACTCGAAACTGAAACTAAATGAGAAAACTAAATAGCCAATGACCTTATGATTTTCTTCTAATAACCAGAGCTTTCCAAAGTTATCATTACTAATAAACTGATTGAGGTTTTCCAAGGATTGTTGGTAATCGAAAGGGTAATGGTCGATTTCATAAAATGTTTTCATCATTTGTAAAATCACCTCAATATCGTCTGTTTTGGCCAGTCTGAATTTCAATAGCATAATCGTTTGGTTTAAGTATTTGGATAAAAAACTATCCTTTTATTTGTCTCAACTTCCTGATTGTAAGCAAAATATATTTCACTTTGAAAAGTACAGGTACTTGGTTAAAGCTTATAGATTTTTAAAAATATAATTCTTTATGATAGAAAAAAATACGCATTTGATAAGCGGTTTTCTACTTTGCCTGAAGTTGGGAAATTAACCCTTCAACAAGTTGGTCAGCATTATTTCTGGTAAAGCACATAGGAGGTTTTATTTTCAAAACATTATTGTCAGGTCCGTCTATGCCAATTAAAATACCCATATCCTTTAATCCATTTTGGATATTTTTTGCCAATGCTGTAGCTGGTTGGTTTCGATTGTAGTTTTGAATTAATTCCACACCAAAAAACAAGCCCGACCCTCTGATATCACCAATTTCAGGATGCTTTTCTTTTAAATTTAATAATAAATTCTTTAAATAATCTCCTGTTTGTCTGGCATTTTCCTGCAAACCTTCCTCTCCCATCACTTCTAAAACTGCTTTTCCAATGGCGCAGGAAACTGGATTTCCACCAAAGGAACTGAAAAATTCCATTCCGTTGGCAAAAGCTTCAGCTATGGCATCAGTAGTCACTACTGCACCCATCGGATGTCCATTTCCCATTGGTTTTCCCAATACTACCATATCCGGAATAACTTCCTGCATTTCAAAGCCCCAAAAGTACTCGCCTAATCTGCCAAAACCAACCTGAACTTCATCGGAAATACAAATACCACCTTGTGCTCTGATAGCAGGGTAAATTTCTTTTAAATATCCATTTGCCAAAGGCACCTGACCACCACAACCAACAACAGGTTCGGCAATAAAAGCTGCTATTTCTGCATCGTTCTCTTTCATTAAATCAATGGCGAGATGGGCATATCCTTTTCCTGCCGAGCCATTATTTTCCCTAAACTGACCTTTATATGTATCGGGAATAGGCGCTTTTAAAATATTTGCTGCCTGCCCCTTTCCGCCTTTTCCACCATATTTGTAATGGCTCATTTCAATGCCCATCCTGGTATTGCCATGATATCCATATTCCATGGCCATTAGTTTGTTCTTTCCAGTGAAATTAGTAGCCAGTCGGATGGCCAAATCACTTGCTGCACTTCCCGAGTTTACAAAAAATACCTTATTCAGGTTACCAAGAAATTTACTTAAGAGCTTTTCTGTATAGTCATTGAGCTGATCATAAATATAGCGGGTATTGGTGTTGAGTTTTGCCATTTGCTTTTGCCCGGCTTCTACTACTTTCGGGTGGCAATGCCCCACATGCGGAATATTGTTATAGGCATCCAGATAAGTCTTGCCTGCTGCATCAAACATATATTGAAAGGCTGAACCTGTCATTTTTATGGGTTGTGGGAAACTAAGCGAAAGGGCTTTACTTAAATGTTCGTCTCTTGTTGCTTTCTCTTTTTGATAATCTTGCTGAATAATGGAATCAAACCCTAAAGCATTTCTGAATGACTCAGCGGCTAAGGTTGGGTTAATGGCTATCCATTTTTCCAATAAATCCCAGGCAGGTTTTTCGGAAATGGAAATGTATTCATTCTCAGGATTCTCTTGTCTTGAAAATGCCGAATTACACACACTGATACAAAGTCTTGTGGCCACCAGATAATATAATAAATCAATTTCTCTGGAGAGTAAAGGCAGATGTTTATGGTATCCCTGTATGATATATGAAGCCCATTCCAAAGGATTTTTCTTACCCATCATTCCATAAGTTATGGCAATGGAAACTTCATTAATCAACGGACTGTATGCCATATCTCCAAAATCGATTATTCCGGAAACTTTCCCATTTTTCACCAAAACATTCCATTCATTGGCATCCGCATGGATAATGCTTTTTCTTAAATCATTTAATTCGGGCTGTACTTGTTCCCGAAACTGCTGAAAGTAGTAGGAAACCAACTTCCTTTTTTCAGGTCGGGAAATGCAGGAAATATATTTTTTGTTGAGTTCAAGATGCTGGAGATCCCAATTTGATTGCCTGGCTTTTATGGCAGAATTTCGGAAGTTGAGCAGCTGGTTATCCATCTTTGCCAGAAACTTTCCAAAAGAGAAAAATAAATCGGGAGTATGTTCTACATTACCCAGGAATTCTCCATCCACAAAACTTAATAATCGGGAAATTATGCCATTTTCATAGTTTAAAAAATTACTGGAAAGATTGGGGATGGGATTAGGAAAAATGTTTTCATTATCCCTATTGAGATTAAGTAAAGTCTGATTTTCCCCTTCAATTAATTCTTGAAGTTCTGGCTTTGCTTTATAGGTTTTGAGGATAAACTTTCCCTTATCAGATTTTACGCTAAAATTTTGATTATCATAACCATTCAGGTTGGTTATTTCAATATAGGAGAGTCCGTAAAAATCAGCCAGAATTCTTGTTTCCATATTCATTTTCCCAAGCAATAATTTTTTAATCTTTTTTGCTAAACTATTGAAAAAACTGAAATTCGGTATATTTAAAGAAAATCATAAACACAAATAAATAATCCATGAAATTGAACAATCTTTTTAGCACATTATTTAGCTGCTTTTTGATAGTCAGTATTATTCAGTTTGGCTGTCAGGAAACAACAGAAACTCCGAGTGAAAATGACTCTATAACTCAGGTTGATTCTGCTTTGGTGGTAAATACCATCAAAACTTTATCAGATGATAGTTTTGAAGGCAGAATGCCATTTACTCCGGGTGGAAAAAAAGCGATTTCTTATATCGAAACCACATTTAAAGAAATTGGACTTGCTCCGGGCAATGAGGATAGTTATTTACAGGAAGTGCCTATGGTAGAAATTACTTCCATACCCGATGAAAAAATGAAGATTAGCGGGGAAAACGGAAATTTTGAACTGACTTATCTGGATGAATATGTGGCCGGAACAGAAAGGCCTGTAGAGGAAATCAATATTGAAAATTCTGAACTGGTTTTTGCTGGATTTGGCATTGTCGCTCCGGAATATAACTGGAATGATTATGAAGGGCTGGACGTGAAAGGCAAAACGGTAATTGTTTTGGTAAATGATCCTGGGTTTGGCATGGGAGACACTACTTTTTTTAAAGGGAATACCATGACTTATTATGGCAGATGGACATATAAATATGAAGAAGCGGCCAGACAGGGAGCAGAAGGCGTTTTGATCGTGCATGATACCCGACCCGCCAGTTATCCCTGGGCGGTAGTCAGGAATGGTTTTTCAGGTGCTCAGTTGCATTTAATAGCTCCCGAAGGAACTTATAAATGCGGTTTTCAGGGCTGGATTGGATTGGAACAAGCCATGAAAATAACGAAGGCTGCCGGCATTGAAAGCTTTATGGGAGAAGCTAAGAAAGCGGATTTCAAACCAATTCCCATGGGAATGAGTGTTTCTTTTAATATGAAAAATGAGCTTCAGAAAAATACTTCAAAAAATGTAGTGGGCATGATTCCCGGAACTGATAAAAAGGATGAGTATATCATTTACAGTGCCCATTGGGATCATTTGGGAATAGGTGCCCCAGTGGATGGAGATTCCATTATGAATGGTGCCGTAGATAATGCCAGTGGGATGGGAGCACTGGTGGGTATTGCCAAAGCATTTAAAGATTTGCCAAATCTTCCTTCCAGATCAATTGTTTTCATAGCCCTGACAGCCGAAGAGCAAGGCCTTTTGGGTTCTGCCTATTATGCCGAAAATCCTATTTTTCCTCCAAAGCAAACTGTTGCGAATATTAACATGGATGCGATGAACCATTTGGGCAGGATGAAAGATTTTACCATAATTGGATATGGACAGTCAGAATTAGAGGATATTGCCGAGGAATTTGCCAAAAAACAAGGCCGATACATCGTTCCAGATGAACATCCTGGGGCGGGTTATTTTTTCCGTTCCGATCATTTCAATTTTGCCAAAATAGGCATTCCGGCACTTTATGGGAAAGGCGGATTGGACCATATTGAAAAAGGCAAGGAGTGGGGGGAGGCACAATATCAGGAGCATCGGGCGAATAATTATCACCGACCTTCCGATGAATACACCATGGCAGTTTGGGACAATTCAGGAATAATGGAAGATACCCAATTGCTATTGGAAGTAGGCTTAAAAATCGCCAACGATGGCTCCTATCCAAAATGGAAAGAAGGCTCAGAATTTAAAGCTATTCGGGAGGGGAATTAATTAACTGAGCAAATCAGAATCTCTCAGGATTGATTTCAGCTAAAACGAATATATAACCCCCATCCAAAAACAACTGGACGGGGGTTTTCTTATGCCAAAGTCAGGCGGCTTTGGCGGGTGTAGAGTTTGTGATAAAATCCCTGCTTTGCCAATAATGATACATGGCTTCCTTCTTCTAAAATTCTGCCCTTTTTTATCACCAAAATCCGATCACAATGCTTAATGGTAGAAAGCCTGTGGGCAATGATTATGGAGGTTCTTCCTTTTATGATTTTTTCAATTCCTTTCTGAATTTTTATTTCAGCCAGGGTATCAATAGAGGAAGTGGCCTCATCCATAATCAGGATTTTTGGGTCTTTCAGAATCGTTCGGGCAAAGGAAATCAACTGTTTTTCCCCAATGGATAAATTGCCTCCTTCTTCACCTACTTCCTGATCAAGTTTGTTGTAAAATTCTATTGCACCAATTGTTTTCAGTGCCTCAGTAATTTCCGCATCCGTTGCATCCAGCTTTCCATACTTTATATTATCCCTAATGGTTCCTGAGAATAAATGTGGGGTTTGCAAAATGATTCCCAATTGCTCTCTGAAACTTCTCAGGGTTCTTTCCCGATAGTCGGTTCCATCAATTAAAAGTTCACCCTTCACTGGCTCATAAAATCTACTAATCAAACTAATTAAGGTAGATTTCCCTTCTCCTGTTGGACCTACCAAGGCAATAGATTCTCCCGGCTGAATATTCAGGTTGAAATCTTTTAGAATTGGTTTCTCTACAACATAATGAAAATCCACATTTTTAAAAGTAATTCCACCTTTCAGTTGGGAAAAGTCTTTTACTCCGGGTTTATCCTCAATTTCAATAGGTTCATCAATTAGAGAAAAAATTCTTTCTCCAGCTGATAAACTACTTTGAGCTAGGGCATAAAACCTTGTTATATCAAAAATCGGCATAAAAATACTTCTGGAATACACGAAAAATGCCCCTAAAGTACCAATGGAAATTCCAGCCCAACCAGCAATTAGCATGTTTCCCCCTGCATAAACTACCAGTGCTGCGGCAATTGCGCCAACCATTAAAACCAATGGCGTGTACATGGCGGAATAAAAAGAAGATTTATAAGAGCTTCCTCTCATTTTAGTGCTCAATGCCTGAAATTTTTCAGAGGCTTTGGTTTCCTGAACAGTGGATTTATTCACCTCAATTCCATTCAGGTTTTCATTGAAACTGGCTGTAATTTCACTGTTTAGTTTCCTGGATTTTCGCGAATATTTCAATACCAGCATCCTGATTTTTATGGTAATCACCATAAGTATTGGAATGGTAACTAAAACCAGTAACGCCAAAACCCAATTGTAAATAAACATGGCAATGAAACAGAATACGATCATTCCCACACCCCAAACCAATTCCAGAAAACCCCAGGAAATCAGTTCAGAAACCCGGTCGGTATCAGACGTAATTCGGGAAATTAACCAGCCAATGGCAGATTTATCATAGTATGAAAATGATAAATATTGAAGTTTGTTGAACATTTCCTTCCTCAAATCATAAATCACATATTCCATGATTCTTCCCCCACAATAAATCAGTGCTATGGTGCAAATAATCTGTATGAAAATTGCCAGAAAATAAATGATGCCATAATCGAATAACCCGTCTTTCACAATCTCCTTTACCTCAATATTTTCCGGGTTATCTTTTAATGAAGTCGCTACTGGTACAATTAACTTATCAATAAAATCCAGCCAGATTAAGGGAAAAATGGCTTCAATAATGGCCACAATTGTAGTGGATAGGAAAAGTGTCCAGAATAATTGTTTGTATTTCAAACTATGTTTGAAAATTCGTTTGAGAAAGGGCCATAATGCCCGTTTCTCTTTGAATTCCTGTTCTTCTAATAAATTTTTCATTTTTAAATGCTTTATTTTTTGAAGGAATAAATTCCGTCTTTGTTTACTTATATTTTTCTAAAAAATACCTCCTATCTCCTCCTCAAGGGCACTTTGTACTTTTAGTATCTCTTTGTAATAGCCTTCCAATCTAGCTAATTCTTCATGAGTTCCTTCCTGTACAATTTTCCCTTTGTCCAACACTAAAATCCTGTCGGCATACTGAATGGAGGTAATTCTATGGGAAATAATGATGGTGGTTTTATTTTCCATATTTTTCTCCAATTCCTTAAAAATGGCGAATTCAGTAGCCGTATCCACGGCAGAGGTAATATCATCCAATACCAGAATATCGGGTGCTGAAACTACGGTTCTGGCCAGCGCAAGCCGTTGCTTTTGTCCTCCAGAAAGCGTCACTCCTTTTTCGCCAATCACGGTATCATAGCCATTGGGTAAAATCTCGTGAATGCTATCAATTTGTGAAATTCGAGCAGCTTCTTCAATAGCTTCTCTTCCAACTTCTGGTTTGGCATAAGATATATTTTCAGCCACCGTAGTGGAGAATAAAAATGGTTTTTGCAGCACTACACCGATATTTTTCCTCAAATAAGGCTTAGAAAATTCCTGAATGTTTTTCCCATCCAATAGAATTTCGCCCTGCTGAGGATCGTAAAGCCGGGTGAGCAAATTGATAATAGTTGATTTCCCGGAACTTGTTGGCCCAACCAAAGCTACTTTTTCACCTTTTTTAATCTTAAAGGAAATTCCATTTAACACATTCTGCTTTGCATCAGAATTGTATTTGAAATTGATATTGTGAAATGTGATTTCTCCTTTTATCAATCTATGGTTAATTCCATCTTCCTCATACAGTTCTGGTTTTGCATCTAATATTTGGGTGATCCTTTCCATTGCCACAATGGCCATTCCCATTTGCGATAAAATTCTACCAATTTGCCGCATGGGCCAGGAAACCATTACCAGGTAGGTATAAGAACTCAAAAGTTCCCCAACCGTAATCACATTTTCAATTACAAAATAGCCACCCACCAATATTGAAATCACGATTTGTGTCAAAACCAGAAAATCGGAGATAGGCCAGTAGTAGGTATGCAACATCATGTGCTGCAAGCCAATATCTAGTTTTGCTCTATTTTGTTTTTCAAATTTATCTATCTCATGCGCTTCATTGGCAAATGCAGAAACCAGCCGAATGCCATTCAGATTTTCCTGAACGATTTTATTCAGTTTGTCGGCTTCATCTTCGTGCTTTTCCCAAACCTTCCGCTCTTTGTTAAAGAAAAACCATCCTCCAATTCCAATTATAGGAACCAAAATGACAGAGATTAAAGCAAAGGTCAGGTTGATGTACATCATCATAAGAAATGAAAAGATAAATAATGCTCCTAACCTGACCATTTCTACAATCTGGTTTTGCGCAAAATTCCTTACCGTATCAATATCTCCAGTACTCCTTTGTATCAATTCTCCTTTTGATGTATTGCTGAAATAACTTAAAGGCAATTCCTGAATATGTTTGAACAATCGGTCTCTTAAATGCTTAATAGCACTTTCGGTACAGGCCGCATTCAGGCTGCTCGATAACAACAACAAACTTCCCCTTGAAATGGCGATAGCCATATAAATTCCGCCTAATGCAAAAAGGATTAGTTTGAAATTTCCTGCTTCCAAAGTTGGGAGCAGGGCAGAAAAAGCTTTAGAGAATATATCGGTTGAAAAATTTCCGTTTTCTCCATTGGACTGATAATAGACAAGGATATTATCTACTGCCACCTGTAATACTTTTGGTTCCAAGGTACTCATTGCAATAGCAATGATGGCCAATATCCCGGCAGAGAAATATTGCCATTTCCACTTTCCTAATAATGCCAACAGGCTTTGTAGACTCTTTTTCATTTTATATATAGTTTGGGTTGAGTACTAATTTTATGGATCGGAATATTCCAATCGTTGATAGCAAAATATATTTATGTATTCGGGGGCAGTTTGGAAATGTTGGGGCAAAAAAAAACCGCAATCAATTCAATGACTGCGGTTCGAAAAATATCTATTTATGATACTAAATATCTATAAAATCATATTTGGTTGAATTCCACAGCCGCACTTCTCCCTTAATTGCCACCAGATACATCCTGGAGGTGGGGGTGATGGGTGAATAAAAATTATCTAAAATGATTTTCATTTTGACTGTGGTATTTTCAAATACAAAGGTAAGGATGTATTTAAGAAAGTCAAGTTAAATTGTTAATTGAGTGTGAATTTTTACCAAAAAAATCAAATTTTTAGAAATTCAAATTTACAAA
>JAHQVQ010000113.1 GCA_019634305.1 Flammeovirgaceae bacterium
AGGGTTTCCGCACCAAATTTTCTAATACACTACCAGATGAAATTGAGCTCGTTTTTAGAAAATTATTTTTAGCTTAATAAAATAAAAATAGGCTCTTGGTGTCTCTAAAATGAGTTTCAATATTTTGGTGCGGAAACCCTATAGTTAAAGCCATCATTTTTTTATGATGGCTTTTTTCTTTAATTATTGATGATAACTTTAGGAAAATTTTTAGCCTGACAATTCTAATATAGTTTAAAAACAAGTTAGACTACTTATATGGAAAACCTACTAAATAAAGCCAAAACAGAATTGATAGAAAAAATTCTTCCCTACTGGATGGACAACATGACTGATTTTGAAAACGGGGGTTTTTATGGGAGAATAACAGGGGAAAATGAATTAATAAAAGAAGCTCCAAAAGCGGCAATTCTAAATACCAGAATTCTCTGGACCTTTTCCGAAGCTTATAATATTTTAGAAGATGAAGCTTATTTAGCCACAGCTCAACGTGCTTACGATTATTTATTAAAGCATTTTGTTGACAGTACAAATGGCGGGATTTTTTGGAGCCTGGACTATCTGGGAAATTCTATTGATTCTAAAAAACAAATCTATGCACAGGCATTTGCTATATATGCCCTTTCAGCTTATTACAAAGCTACCCAGGAAGAAGAAGCCCTACTTTTGGCACAGGAACTATTTGGGTTAATTGAAAAATACAGCTTTGACCCCATTCAAAATGGTTATTTGGAAGCATTCGATAACGAATGGAATTTACTTGAAGATTTAAGATTAAGTGATAAGGATGCCAATGAGAAAAAAACAATGAATACGCATTTGCATATTCTAGAGGCATATACTACACTAAATAAGATTTGGGAAGACAGCAATCTAAAGATAAAACTGGAAAACCTAATTGAGCTATTTCTGAATAAAATTCTTGATCAAAAATCCATGCATTTCAATTTGTTTTTTGATGAATTTTGGAATTTAAAATCCGAAACTATTTCCTACGGTCATGATATTGAAGGTAGTTGGTTAATACAAGAAGCAGCAGAGTCTTTAGGAAACCCTCAAATTAAGTCAAAAGTAAAGACAATTGCTTTAAAAATGACTGAGGTAAACATGGAAGAAGGGTTAGATTATGATCACGGATTGTTTAATGAGAAAGATGGAAATGATCATTTGGATACTGATAAACATTGGTGGCCTCAGGCTGAAGCTGTTGTAGGATATATTAATGCCTTTCAAGTTTCAAAAGACGAATCTTATTTATCCCAGGCTTCACAAACATGGGATTTTATCGCAAGTAAAATAATTGATCAAAAAAATGGAGAATGGTATTTTCGGGTAAATAAAGAAGGTAAACCTTATTCGGATGAAGACAAAGCAGGTCCATGGAAATGCCCTTATCACAATGGTAGAGCCTGTTTAGAAATCATTAAAAGACTTGGCTAGGGCTAGATATTTCGATAAGCCCTTCCAAGATCAAAAAATCCAAAAGATTCCTGATAGGCCCTAAATAAATTGAGACTAAATTTATTGTTATATTCCACCATGGCTGTCATTATTTTAGCTCTAATGATGATGTGGCTTTCAAAAATTTCCAAAATATTATTGGTGGCAATTACATAAATATCTGCTGTGTCTGAGCTACATACTGCATTATTAATTCTAAAACTTCCCTCAATTAGAGCATTATCTCCAAATGAATCTGCCACACCCAAAGTAGTTAAATCTTCAAATTTATCTTCAATATCAAGATTCAGTGTAACCTCTCCCGATTTTATAAGATATAAGGCCTGAGAAGGATCATTCCTGAAAAAAATCACCTCATTCCGCTTGTAAGTTCTTAAATGCAAAAATGGAAGAAACTCAGCTAACTCTCTTTCTTCCAGGCTTTCAAAAAGAAAATTCTTTTGTAAAAACCTGAATAAAAGTTTGTCTGTATAGGAGTAAGTCTTTTTTAAAGGATTGAACATATTAAATTTTTAATGTATTGAAAATCATGTGGTTGATTATGCTTTAAATCTAATCATTTCTATGAAAATAGTAGATTTCCAGAATTTATTTTTATCCGCTTTTTTGGTTTCAATTTGCTCTAACCAACCCTATTACTCGATATGGTTCAATTCTATTTTAGTTATTTTTTTTGTCTTATCGGTAATTTTAAAGCGATTATCAATTCTTTGGCCAAGCACCCAAATTATTTTACCACCCGATTCTAAAACTAAAACCTCAGCTTTCTTATGAATTGGCATTTTTATATCAATTAAAAAATCACTTAGTTTTTTCTTGTTCTTCATTCCCAATGGGTAAAAAGAGTCACCAGTTTTCCAATGGCGAATTTTTAATGGAAAGGAAAGAGATTCAAAATCAAATTGAGCCAGCAATTTATCTTTTGAAAAAGTAGTTTGTTCACTTCTATCTTCCTGCTCTATTTTAAGTTTTAAACCAGAAATCGATAATTCCGAACAATCTTCAGAAATCAATTTTTCAACAATAGGAATTTCCTTTTTCTCCACCAAAATAAAATTACCTCTATCTCTTATTAGCTGATGGGTTACTGAGGAAATAAATTTTCCAGACTTTTCATGAATCAATTTTTCAATTTGTTCTATCTGCCTGAAATTAAAGTTATAATCTTTAAGCAAATAATATAACTTAATCGTCAGGTCAGGGTCTGATTTAATTTCATCTAATGAAATCCAAATCTCATCCCCTTTTTGCTTACAAATAGCTTTTTTCCAAGCTTCAATCGTCTTAAAGAAAACAGCTTCTACCCCACTCATTTTCTTTACCGTTTCTTTAAAAGATACTTCTATAGATGGGTTTATTATTTTCAATTCAGGCATTATATTATGCCTGAATCTGTTTCTTTTATATTTAACAGAAGAATTTGAACTGTCTTCTCGCCATTCAATTTCGTTTTCCTCTGCATATTCCATTACCTCATTCTTTGAAGCAAAAAGTAAGGGACGAATAAGATGATTCGATTTTGGTAAAATACCATGCATTCCCTCTATTCCTGTTCCTCTTGTAATGTTTAATAAAACAGTTTCCAGGCTGTCATTACAATGATGGGCAGTTGCAAGGTATTTATAATTCTCCTTCTGCATAAGCTTCTGGAACCAATGGTATCTTAATTCTCTGGCCGCCATTTGCAAGGAAATATTCTTCTCTTTCTGATAAGAAACTGTTTCAAATTTCACTGTATAAACTGGAACTAATAATTCTCCTGCTGTATTTTTTACAAATTCCTCATCTCTTTCTGAATCAGCTTCTCTTAATTGAAAATTACAATGGGCAATCCCTAATGAAACATCTAATTGATTAAACAAATCAACCAATACCATGGAATCTATTCCCCCACTCACCGCTAATAATATTTTATCATCTGGCTGGAATAAATTTTCTGTTTGAATAAAATTTTTAAATCGTTCGATCATTAATATAACTTTGGCTGATTATTAAAACAGTGACAAAGTTAAGGGTTTATTTTTTTTGACATATTACAACCTTCCTACTGACTCATTTTAAATTTTGTTAAAATAAAATCACTCAGAAGTATAAAGATTATATTTGAATCTCTTATAGGCGTTTTGCTGTAAGAATTGAGGTCCAGGATTTACTTAAAATATATATGAAGTATCATTTTTTATTGGTTTTATTTTTAGGAATTATACATTTTTCCTTTTCCCAACAAAAACTAGGAGAAGGTCAGATAGAACTAATTAAGGCAGAAAACCTGGAGGTGAAAAATGGATTGAGATACATTAAATCCGGGAAAAATACACCCAGAGTAGTTTTTAAAAGAGATAGTTCTTTTCTCTACTGTAATGTGGCTATTCAGAATCCTGATACAAAATCAGTTAATGCCTATGGTAAAGTAGTTATTGAAGAAGCCAGTGGGGCTGTAATTTCGGCAGATACCCTTCTCTATAATAATGCTACAAATATTGCAGAGTTTAGAAGTAATGTTGTACTGGTGGATAGCACAACAACCATTAGCACATCCCAACTTTTTTATGATTTAAATGTAAGTAGTGGATATTACCTTGTTGGTGGGAAGGTCGAGGATAGTGGGAATGTACTCACTAGTAAAAAGGGCTATTATAGGTCAGTATCCCAATCTATAGCTTTTAAAGGAAATGTAATTTTGGATGATACCCAAAATGCTAGAACACTGGAAACTGATACACTTACTTACTATTCTGATACAAAAGATGCCTTTTTCCATGCCGCTACAAAAATCACCAGTAAAGAAGGAGTTTTAAATGCAGGCAAAGGAAAATACAATACAGAAACTACAGTCACTACCTTCGAAGAAAATGCCACAGCTGATTCTGAGGATTATATTTTAAAAGGACAACATATGTTTAGTGATCGGGAAACTGACAAAAATGTTGTAAAAGGAGATGTAGAGCTGTACAGTAAAAAGGAATTTGCCACAGCCTATGGAGATCAGTTAATTTATAAAGAGCAATCTGGATGGTCAAAAATATTTGGAGGAAAGGAGAAATATGCGCTAATGAAAAGGCCATTTGGAGAAAAAGATACACTCTATTTAGCTGCTGACACTATTTTAACTATTAATGACACTATCAATAACATCAGGCAATTGCATGCCTATTATGGTGTAAAATTGATTACAGGACAAATGCAAGGCACTTGTGACTCTCTTGTTTACGATTATAATGATTCCACAATTACCTTATTTCAGGATCCTATAATGTGGAGTGCTCAAAACCAAATAAAAGCTGATAGGATTAAAGCTTTTTTATCGAATAATAATATTGATTCTCTCCACCTTACTTCCCAATCTTTTATTATTCAGAGGGACACATTAGAAAATTATAATCAGATAAAAGGCCGGAATATGATAGCCTATTTTAATCAATCTGATATTGCCAAACTAGATGTAAATGGCAATTGCCAAACCCTATATTTCATGTTGGAATCAGATACCATAACAGTAGGAATGAATAAGGTGGATTGTGGAAAAATGCTAATGAATTTTGGAGATTCAAGTAGACTTGAAAATATTTCTTTTAATAAAGCGGCTGAGGGTAAGTTTATCCCCATGCATGAATTGCTAGAACCAGATACCAGGCTGAAGAATTTTAGACTTCGCTTTAATGAAAGACCTGAAAAAGCCATTGTAGTTAGTAGAAAAAGAATTGTAGAAAGTCCTATTGAAGAAGAGGAAGAAAATGATCCCCAAAAGGCTAAACCTTTAAAGGGAGATTTGAACCTGGAGAAAAATCCAAAAAAAAAGAAAACCCTAAAAACAGTAAAACCAAAGTAGGATTGTAACTACTTTGGTTTTATTGAATTGCTATTTCAAGTAGTAATCCAAAATTAACCGTGTATTATTTTGCCATAAAAGACTGATAGAGAGATTACTATTTCTCGGAAATAATAGTAGTACCCGGTGTGGAGCTCAAGTGCTTATTTATCTTAATCCAACTTCAATACGGCCATAAAAGCTTCTTGAGGGATTTCAACACTTCCTACTTGCTTCATTCTCTTTTTACCCTTTTTCTGCTTCTCTAAAAGTTTCCTTTTCCGGGTAATATCACCGCCATAACATTTTGCCAGTACATTTTTTCGTAATGCCTTCACCGTTTCTCTTGCAATTACTTTTGTACTAATGGCTGCCTGAATAGCAATTTCAAATTGTTGCCTTGGGATTAATTCCTTCAATTTTTCACAGATTCTTTTTCCCCAATCATAAGCTTTATCTCTATGCACAATGGCAGACAATGCGTCAACTAACTCACCATTTAGCATGATATCCAACTTAACCAATTTAGAAGTTTGAAAACCTATTATTTCATAATCAAAAGAAGCATAACCTCTTGAAATCGTTTTTAATTTATCGTAGAAATCAAATACAATTTCAGCCAGAGGCATATCAAATTTCAATTCAACACGATCAGCTGTTAAGTAAACCTGATTTTTCAGTAACCCCCTTTTATCCATACAAAGGGAAATCACAGGCCCCACAAAATCTGCTTTCGTTATTATAGAAGCGGCAATAAATGGTTCTTCAACGTATTCTAAAAGATTTGATGCAGGCATCTCAGATGGTGCATTTACAATAATCTTTTCCTTTTTAGTAGAGTAAGCCTGAAATTGCACGGAAGGAACTGTTGTTACCACAGTCATATCAAACTCTCTTTCCAACCTTTCCTGAACAATTTCCATGTGCAACATACCCAGGAAACCGCATCTAAACCCGAAGCCCAAAGCAGCAGAAGTTTCAGGCTCCCAAACAAGGGAGGCATCATTAAGCTGAAGCTTTTCCATTGAACTCCTTAGTTCTTCGAACTCGGTACTGTCCACCGGATAAATCCCGGCAAAAACCATCGGTTTTACATCCTCAAAACCTTTAATGGCCACTTGGCAAGGATTTTCAACATGGGTAATAGTGTCCCCTACTTTTACTTCCTTGGCTACTTTTATTCCGGAAATCAGGTACCCTACATTACCTGCAGAAATAGTTTCCATTGGCTGTTGTTTCAGTTTCAACACGCCAATTTCATCTGCATCATAGGTTTTTCCTGTCGCAACGAATTTTACTTTATCACCTTTATTAATTTTTCCATTTAAAACCCTGAAATAAACCTCAACCCCTCTGTAGGAGTTATAAACGGAATCAAAAATAAGTGCCTGTAAAGGCTCTTCTGGTTTTCCTTGTGGAGCAGGAATTCTTTCCACAATAGCATTAAGAATATCCTTAATTCCTATCCCTTCTTTCGCACTTGCTTTAATGATATCATCTCTTTCACAACCAATTAAATCAACAATTTGGTCAGCCACTTCTTCAGGCATAGCACTTGGCAGGTCTATTTTATTCATCACTGGAATGATTTCCAGGTTTTGATCAATAGCCAGATATAAATTGGAAATGGTTTGAGCTTCTATTCCCTGAGCAGCATCCACAATTAATAAAGCTCCCTCACAAGCCGCAATTGCTCTGGAAACCTCATAAGAAAAATCTACGTGACCAGGAGTATCAATTAGGTTTAAAGTAAATATCTCCCCTTCATATTCATAATTCATTTGGATGGCATGACTCTTAATAGTAATGCCTCTTTCCCTTTCCAAATCCATATTATCGAGTAATTGCGCCTGCATCTCCCTGTCACTAACAGTTTCTGTAGTCTCCAATAAACGGTCGGCTAATGTACTTTTCCCATGATCAATATGGGCGATAATACAAAAATTCCTAGTATTCTTCATCCTGCAAATGTACAAATGATTAAGTTAATTTAAATAGATATTATGGCTTGAATGATTTTTTTCTAATACAATCCTATCCCTATTGAATTGATTTGAAAACAGTTTAAAAAATTTCAACCAAATTTTGCTTTGAAAAGTAAATAGGCATTCATTTTCAACGCAAATATGGAAAAGCATATTTAAATTTAATCCTTTCGGCTGCAAAATGACCTTTCGAGAACTTCAGTTCACTATAAAATTTTCCAATAGCGCTGCTATTCAAAAATTCTATAGCATTCTGAAAACCCCAAACTGACATTTTTCAATTCAAAAAACAAAACTTAAATAAGCTCTTAGTAGAGTACTTCTATTTTAGAAAAGTATTGTTATAAATCGTATAATATTCATCTGAATAAACTTTTTCAAGAGGAAGATCTACATCAGTACCAAAGGATTTTTTTAAAATAACAAAAAATTGACAACCTTCACTTTTCAACCGGAGGAGATATTCTTTGGACTTTAAATGATTATTAAAAGTAATCCAGCCTTTTCGATGTGCCATATACAATGCTGTGGGGTAGTTTCCACTATTAACTGCAATCAAATCTTTTCTTGAACCAAACTGATCCAGACTTCCTTCCAGAAGTGCTAGTTTGGCTAAATCAGGCTTAATAAAAAACTGATGTTGTTGATTGATAATCCCTTCCAAACCAATTGCAAACAATATAACTATAGCAAATTTTTGCCAAGGAATAGAGGATAATCCGAATCCAGCAACAAATGCCATAATTGGAACAAAAGGGATAATATAATAATCATGAAAGGCAAAGTTGTAGCCTGTTTTCAAGATTATTGGCAAAAGAAAAAACGAAGTGGATATAAAAACAAAAATCACCAGTTTTTCCTTTTTATAAATGCTCCAAAACAATCCGAAAAGGAAGGAAAAAAAACCAATATATTTTAATGCCGTATCGTAAAACCTTTTCGAAAACAAAGCAAAATTGTTGAATAAATCAGAAATAGCCTGTGAAATGGGTACGCCCATAAAAAAATGAGGAAAAGCATAGGTTTCTGTAAGATATGGATTCCAATAATAATACCACCAACCGACAAAAAAGATTAAAAGGAATCCACAAATTGATATCGCAATCTTTCTAATGAGTGGTACTTTTCTATCAAGGAAAGGAATGGCACAAATCCCTAATAAACAAATAGCGGAAACTTTGGAAAGCACCCCCAGAATCGCCAATAACATAAATAATACAAAATCAATTGTTTTCTCTTTTTTGTATAAATAATTTAACCCAAAATAAAGTCCAATTATCACCAGAGAAGCAGCAAAAGTTTCGGGAATTATTTTCCGGGAATAATAAAACCAAACAGAGCTTAGCAGAATAATACCGGAATAAAAGGCTGTTTTTTCCTTGTAATAGATTTTTATTATCTGGTAAAAGCAAAATATTCCTATGCTTGAAATGATCAGGTTAATTAGCCTACCAGCCAAATGTGAATAACCAAAAACTTTTGACCACAAAAAAATAAGGTAATTATATATGGGGAATTCCATACCAACTACGCCATCCTTACTGCCATTAAAATCAAGCCTGGGGAATAAAAAATTAGCATCAACTTCCAAAAAATTTCTGGCTACCATTGTACCAATACTTTCCCGCCAATTATGGGCAATTTCTAAGGGAGGATTTGTTATACCTATCAAGCGAATTAAAAAATAAAAAAAAATCCAAAATCTGAAATCATGGAAAACTGCAAATAATTTTTCTTTTAGTTTAAATTGATCCATATAATTAATACAAAAAAACTTCTCTTTTTAAGAATAATAACTGTCCCTGTTCACATATCAAAACATAATTAAGCACCTCAGGGGTCTTTGATAATTATCATGGGCAAAAATGACTATAATCATGAACTTATTATGGTAAAATTGATTAAATTTAATAAGAGTAAGTAATAGCGGTTTTATTTTGAGGTTTTGTGCTATTTTTTCATTTTCTTCCAGTTCAAATATTCTCATATAAAAGATCGAACTGTTATTTATGCTATTCCATGATTTTTAACTTAACCAAACGAATTTTACTATGCCTATTTTTAAAAGAATCATGGTGGCGTTGGATAATACCTATTTTGACCGTGAGGTTATATCCTTCACAAATTACATCAGTGAATTGTTGTCACCAGAAAAGGTCTATTTTGTACACATCGATCGGGATTTGGAGGTTCCAGATTACCTGAACCACGAGGAAAGAGAAGATACCGGAGTCCTTATTCCTAAGGATGAGCAATTAAAAATTGATATTCAAAAAGTCGTTAAAAAGCATTTCCATAACCAAACTAATGTTTCCTTAAAGGTGGAAATAAAAGAGGGTACACCACTAAAAGAATTATTGCATTTATCCAAAGTAAAACACATTGACCTGATCATAGTTGGTCATAAAAAAATTTCTGAAGGAAGTGGAATAACGGCCAATAAATTAGCTCGAGAAGCTGAATGTTCCATTTTATTTGTTCCAGAAAACCAGGAAATTCCCTTGAGAAACATGATCGTTCCTTTCGATTTTTCCGGAAATTCAGACCATGCATTAAAAACTGGATTAAATTTAAACAAAAAGTTGAATGACAGTGAAATTACTGCGGTTCATGTTTATGATGTCCCTTTGTTTAGTAATTATGAAATAAATGTCAATTATGAGGAGATGGTTAAAAATGTCCTGAATTTTAAAAAGTCATCCTTCAAAGAATACCTCGAAAAACAGGGGTTTGAAAATGTAGGAATTTTAGTGGAATTTTTGGCCAATACCAGTGGAAGGACTGTAAAATATATCAATGATTACATTCTTGAGAACAAACCAGGTCTGGTAATTATTGGTGCAAAAGGTCATTCTAGCTGGGATGCTTTCCTCATGGGAAGTGTTACCGAAAAGTTATTATCGCTAAATACCAACACTCCAATATTAGTGGAAAGAAATTATTCACATAATTGAAGGTTAATTTCCCACACTTTAAAAACCACCAAAATTGACAATTTTGGTGGTTTTACTTTTGTCAAATAATTATTTCTTGAGAAACTTACTGTCCAATATAAATTTCCTCAAAGTCTGAAAAACCTCTTTTCTCAGGATAATACATCAATTGCACAACTGCTGGAGCTACATTAAACTTTCCTGGAATTTGCGCCTTTAGCATATAAGAATATTCAAATTCCCCCTTGCTTAAATTAGTAATGGTCAGGGCATAGCGATTGTCTCTGTATTCACTATGTGTATACCAATTGGACCATCCGTAATACCCTCTCTGACTTTCCTTTTCCTCTCCTTCAATATTATAGCCATTTTCATCCCTGATAAATTCGCAACCTGCGGGAATGGGATCTTCGACTAAAACATAATTCTGGGCACTATTAGACTTGATTTTTACTTTCACGAATATAGCATCACCTGATTTTATGCCTTTACCAGAGGTAGGCATTTTTCCATAAATCAGGTTTCCTTTTTCATCCTTTTTAGCTTCCAGTTTGAAATATTCCCGCTCAACAATGAAGGAATTATCCTGTTTGGCTTGTTCCAATAAATCCTTACTTCCTTTTTCCAAAAAGTAAGATAACCTTGCACTGAAGTAGGTATTTCCTTTTCCTGTTTGTTTTAGTGTTATAGAATTTCTGCCACTTTTAAGAATGGCAATTTCATCGCCCACCATTTGATTTTTTAAAGAAGCTTGCAACTTTTCCCCTTTCAAAACAAAAGTTTTTCCCTTTTTAAAAACATCCTCTTTTTTCAATTTCAAGTTAGAGATCAATTTGTCATTCACGTAAATATCCAAATCAATATTTGGGTTAATTTCCTGCTTTAAAATATCCTGCAAACTATAAATGGTCATGGCAGTTTGGCGGGTATTGTGCCAGCTATTTCCCCTTCTTTTACTCATTAACCACATCACTGCTCCTGGAATTAAATCATGATTTGGATTGATCATGCTCAATGCTTTCACCACATTGGCAGTAGTTTCTACCTGATCATCCTGCCAATTGTAATAAAACTTTTTCCCGCCCCAATAATGGTGATTTCCCTCTTTTAAAACTGATTGTTCTAATATAGTTTGACACTTTTCTATCAATACTTTATCCTCTGCCAAAATCGCAGCTTGTAACCAAAGTGCCAATTGGTAGGCATCTAGTTCGGCATCAGGCAATTTCTTATCTGACCAAAGATCTGATAACCCAACTTTCATACCCACCATTAAAGCATAGGCATAAGTAGTGGTCTCTATTTCTTTTTTACCCAATTGATTTTGTAATGCCTCTAACCCATTCTGATACATGCTCTCATCAACTTCATACCCAGTTGTTTTGGCATAATGTAACCCGTTTACCACATAGGCAGTCATGAACGGATGAGTGGCATCATTTTCCCACCAGCCCCATCCTCCTCCAGGATGTTGTAATTCTTTCAGTCTTTTCACCCCTTTTTCTACCATTTTAGGTAACTCCTCAGGATTAATTGTACTGCTAAAATCTCCTCCTAAAGTTTTAAGCGTATTCGCCACAATCAAAGTAGGTTGGAACCGGCTCATGGTCTGTTCCACACATCCGTAGGGATATCCAATAAGATCATCCAAAGAAGATAGCAAAGCCGCAGCCACAGAAGGCGCAGCATTAATTTCAATTGATGCATTATCCAAATCTATAGATTCGGGAATTTTAATAGTTAATCCCTGTTCATCTTTATTGCTTAAAAAAGCTGAACTTGAAGTAACCACTTCCAAACCAAATGGATGAACTGGAACTTTTACCTGCTTGGCATCTGATTCTTCATTGGTAAGTGCTTCTACTGTGATTTTTGCTTCAGTGGGTAAAATTGTGCTAATTTTCCAATCAATCTTTTCTTCTCCGTTGGCAGCCAATACAATGTTTTGTTCCGTCCCTTTTACCGTAATTCCATCAGCCTTTAAATGAACTTTTACTTTTTTGGCTTCAGAAAGATAATTGTGGATATTGGTGGCAATCAACATTTCATCTCCTAAATTGATAAATCTGGGAGTTTCCAATCTCACCAATAAATCCTTAGTAACTACAATTTTGGCTAAGGTTTGCCCCACTTTAGTATCCTGAGTAATCACTTTTGCAGTAGTTCTCCAGGTAGTTAAATTATCCGGCAATTTTATATTGACAGAAGTTTCACCTGTTGAATTGGTCACCAAATTTGGATTCCAATAAATGGCATCTTTGAAATCTTTTCTTATTGTGGCTGGTTTGAAATTATCTTTTTGAGGGACTGAACTAGATTTATATTTACTTGAATTAGCAGAAGCAAATTGAGCAGTTGCTGGCATTGTAATCATTTCTTCAATAGATGATTCTTCATCAACTGCCACCATATTAAAAAAACCAATATTATTTCTTCCCCTACCCCCATTTAAAACATCATTAACTAAATCGGGACTTACATCTCCAGAACTTTCAATTACTCGTTTTATCTCTGCAAACTTTTCCTTATCCAGTTCAATTTCCTTTTTCCCATTTCCTAAAGCCACATTCAGCATCATATTAAAAGGAATTAAGTTACTGACCACACTAATTCGGTTTTTCAGACTATATTTTATAGTGGAAACATTGGTATCAATAGCCACTAATTCATAATATCCCTGTTCATTAGTTTTCGTGGATGATCGCCCTGCTTTCACTTTCACATTGGCTATGGGATCACCCGTTTTATAATCAACCACAAAGCCCTTTAAGTCATAATTTTCAGCTTTAAGGTAAGATTCTATTTGAATATATCTCCATGCGCCTTCCAATAAGAAAAATGATCTCTCAAAATCAATATTCAACTTATTTTTTCTCCATAAAATTCCTGATCCCAAATATTCACTATAACTGTATTCATTCAATTGGCTAATTCCAATATTACTACTATTCAAGTTTTGATTTGGATAAAATACTTCTCTGATATCTTTGGTAGCATCAGGATATAAAGCATAAATACTTTCATCGGCAGTGCTTAAAGTAAGTTGAGCATTTGGAACTGGATTCCCATTTTCATCAGTTACTTTTAATAAAGCCTTTGCTATTTTCCCTGGACGATATTCCTTCTGGTTAAAAGTCATTTCCACATTCAGATACCGCATTTTAGGAATGACAGAAATGTCCACCTTCTTTTGAAATAATTGTCCATTGAGAGAATAAAAAACAGTAATTTGCTGCTTTCCATAAGCCTTGTCATCCAACACAAATTGAATTTCCTGAAGCGTGTTTTGTTTATCACCTACTTTAAAATTCAGCAGATCAAAATCCTTTAATTTATCCTGTTGAATGGCATAAACGGCATTTCCGGCATTGGGAGCAAGAATGGCAACTTTCACTGTATCTCCGGCATTGTACACCTTTTTATCGGAAATAATTTCCATTCCTCCTTCAGAAGAATTCCACCAACTCATATCTCTTTCTGTATCAAAAACATAAAAACTTGCAGTGCTTTTAGTTAATTTCCCATTCTTGTCTTTTGCTGAAGTTTCTACGGTATAATATCCGGGTGCTTCAATTGAAAACAAACAACTTACTTCTGATTTTTCAATGGAAGTAATTCCCTTTTTCTCTTCCACTAATTTCTTTCCCTCATGGTAATTTTTATGGAAAAATAGGCTGGCGGAAAATTCACTTTTTACAGGCGCTCCTTGCAAATCATAGGCACTGACCCAGATGTTAATTTTTTCTGAAGGATTGTAATAATATTGCTCACTTCTTGCAGAAATATTAAAAGCAGTATTGGAAACACTTACCCCCGCACTTCCCGAAATGGTTCTTCTGCTGGCATCAGTAACCTCAGCGATTATTCTAAATTTGTAATTTTTACCCTCTGGCGATTCGGTAGGAACAGAAATTTCAAGTGAACCTTCTTCAGAAATCTCACCACTTCCATTGGCTACAACTTCACTATGGTTATTTCGAAAATCATCATACCACCAACCGCAGGCATACCGGGCATAATAGGGAATATAATATTCCTCTCTAATGACTTTATAAGTTATATCCGCATTTTTCACCGGAGCACCAAAGAAATAATCAGCCTTGATATTGACTTTCATTTCCTCACCGGCAATATATTGCTCCTTATCAAAATTGACCTTTACCTCATACTCTGGCTTTTTGTATTCCTCTACCTTAAATTCACAATCCCTGTTTGCATAATAATAATTATTTGAACCTGTCTTGACATTGATATAATATGTCCCCAATGGCATGGATGCTTCAATGAAAATTGAATCTGAAAAAGCACCTTGTTCATCCAACTTCACCTTCCTTTTAAGTATTTCACTATTTTCTGCATTGTAGATGGAATACTCCACAAAATCCTTTAACACCTCATATTCAAAACCTCGTTTCACTCTGAAAATTCCTTTAATTCTCACAGTTTGTTCTGGCCGGTAAGCAGACCTGTCTGTAAAAACATAGGAAGTAATTTGTTCCTGATCATTTTGATTATAATAATAATGACTAGAGAGACATATGGAATTATTTTTAATTGCTATTACGGGCAAACTATAGGTCTCATTTAGATCATTAATATGACAGATTTTTCCTTCTACTTTTTGTTTTTTCCACTCCTTATTCTGTTCAATAAAAAGATCAAAATCTACTACAGCTTTCCCATCTTTTTTAT
>JAHQVQ010000114.1 GCA_019634305.1 Flammeovirgaceae bacterium
AAAAAAGGGAGCTAAATAGCTCCCCTCAATCTTATTATTTTCCGATTAAAAAATTATCTGGAATCACCATTTGTTCCAGTTTTTAATAGCCTTACCCAGCCTCTAAATTCCTTGGTACCTTCTTTCGATTTTAAATGATAGTAATACATGCCATCAGAAAGGTTTTTACCAGACCACGAATTATCATAATTACTATTTTTATAAACCTGGTCACCATATCTGTTGAAAACAGTTAAAGTCCAGTTTCTTCCGGAAATTCTTGGGATTTCAAAAGTCTGGTTAATATCATCCCCATTATCAGGCGTAAATACATTCGGAACAAATAAATCACAATCTGTAACAACCAATTCAAAGGTTCCTGCTTCGATACATTGGTTTTCAAGATCCTCCGCCTTATATGTATGAGTTCCTGGTTCTTCATGAAATAAATTATCTAAAGTAGATCCAGTTCCAATAACTGTTTCGTTTCCACTAGCATCTACTTTCGACCAAGTATATGAATTTCCACCACTTGCAGATAACTGAGTTTCTATGAAAGTACAAACTTCAGGAGATTCAGGCGTAATTACAATAAACTCATCTCCATCTATGATTTTAAGTGAATAGGTCAAAGTTGTAGTACACTCATTTTCTGAACTTCTCTCTTTTACTTCGGCAATAAACTCATAAGTCCCTGGTGCAGTTCCTGCTGGAATATTCACAGGAATACTTTCATCTGTTAAGTCTGCATTTTCAGCAATTAAAGCCTTACTTTCATCAGGGGTAGAACTCCAATCTATTCTTAGGGCACCATTACCATTTCCTCCATTTGGAAAGTTTAATCTTAAAGAATGATTATTCGCAGGTAAATCTTCAGGGCAATAAACTCCACCAGGATGAAGAGGATCTAAATATTCTATACCATCAGGCAAACTATTAGAGAAATTAATATTAATAGGGACGATCTGAGTACATTCTCCATTACTTACCTCCACCTTAAATTCATACATTCCATCTGGTTGATCTGTTAAATCTATTGTAACTTTATTATTACGTACATCATTACCAGGGGTATTAGTAATTATATCTAGATATTCTGAGTCTGATATTGACCAATCAAATGTAAACCCGCTTGCATTACAAGTTGGGGTAACTCCAATTTCTCTAACAACAGAACCATTACACCCATCATCCTCACCAATAACTTCTACCAGTTGAAGGATAGGAACCTCTACAGTTTCTGTTACTGCACAATCTTCGGAGCCAGCCGTGTTCCAAATTTTCAAAGTTATTGGTTCAGGGTTACTAGTAACTGTATAGGAAATTTCTTTTAAAGGATCACCTACTGCAAAGTCATGAATGTCACCATCCTCACCTTCAATATTTACAAGAATGCTGTAATCTTCAGTGGCTGTAGTAGACCCAAATTCAATTTTAATAGCTTGTCCATTACAGAATCCTTCTTCATTATTACAATTTGTTTGCAAAGAAGATGGATCTTCTAAAACATTATAAACCAAAGCAGGAGGAGAAGTATTTACACTTACTGTGAAATTTCTTGTAAGTGTACACAATTCATTAGAAACTTCAGCTGTAATCACATAAGTCTGATTTTCCTGTAGCCCATCTACAGTAATGGTAGAATTTGTGTTTTCAGATGGAAGTGTAATGTCATCACTTGTCCAGATGAAGTTTACTGTATCTTTTTCCGAATAAATCACCCCAATATCCAAAGTTACCGAGCTTTCATTGGTACAAATCACCTCCTCTTCATCCGGAGTAATTTCTAAAGGATGACGTGCAACCGGTATTTTAATATAAAGGGTATCCATACAACTATTGTCAGTTACTACTTCTATTAAACCAGCAATCCATGTACTGTCAGGTTCCAATGGTTCATTTAATATAGTAATTGGAATGCTTCCTGAATAAGTAGCAGTTGTTAGAACTTCTGGACTGGTATCACCTGTTGGAAGATTTTTTATGGTCATTACGGGGTTTTCACCAACAGGTATATTTGTAATATTAAATTTATATTCTACCTCATCACCAACCTGATGACCTAATTCACTTAAACATTCCTCTCGATCAGTAGTAATGGTATCAAATGCAATTATTGGTTGTTGATAAATTGTAATTACACTATCAATAGAATCCGAACATGCTATTCCATAATTCACTACTGCTTCAATTGCGAAATCCTCTCCTGCTGGTACATCGATTAAAGAAATTGTAGTAGCTGTTCTGGAAATCTCAGTTCCCGGAAACTGCAACCAGATAGTACTTACTGGGCTAGTGAGCGAATCGGCATTTGCTATACTAATTACCAAAGGAGTTACAGAAGTTGCTTTATCACAAAATGGTTCTGAAAAACCAAATTCTGGTCCTCCATCTAATTCTCTTGGTAACTCAATAGTTTGGATAGCTGGACAAACATCAATTGATGCAACTTGTTTGTTTACTGCTATTTGAATAACATCAGTTACACTACCTGTATGAGTTACCCTTACTGTATAATTCTCTGTTGTTATAGTTTGTTCAATTGGTCCTGTAAATGTAGTCCCCCCTTTTATCACAGGAACAGCTGCACCATTAAAGGTAACAGTTACATCAACAGGCTGGCAAGATTTAACCTCATCTACTTGAAAAATAAATTCAACTATATCATCTTTTTTGTAAACTTCTACCTCACATTGCAACCTTGCTGAAGTTGGATTTATATTAGTTGTATCTAAAACATTTATAAATTCCTGATTCACAATGGTTACATCAATAGAATCTACTTCCGTACAACCCAACGAATCTGCCATTTCTGCGATAAGTGTGTAAGTACAAGGTTCAAGTAAGCTATTATCCAGAAATGATAAAATCTCTTCATTAGCCCCAGATTTAACACTACCACCTAATTCAGCAGGAATTGTCCAGTTAATCATTCCAGCAATAGGTTTAGGAGATAATGTTTGAGCATTGGTGACTTCAAAAAGCAATGGGTTTGCTGCATTTATATCTGAAATACATACAATTGGGTTGGAAACTGTTAAAGCAGGTTTATTGGCTGAGTAGGGTTCTAATGTATAGGATTGAAAGCCAGGTCCATTATCACCTTCCACAGATATTTCTACAACATAAGGCTTTTCATTTAATAAACTATCCTGAGCAGTTGTTAAATCAAATTCTACTTCATCATTTTTTGCATTTGAAGTAAATCCACTGTTTTTAGTAAACAGAACTCCACCTCCATTTGCCGGAGTATCTTTAAATGTCCATGTCCAACTTGTAATGTTGGCAGTCACTCCTGTTAATTCTGGTAGAACAACAGCTTTACCATACCACTCATTAATTGGATTTTGATCACAATAAACGTCATTTCCACATAATTGCTCTCCAAAAGTATTATCCGTAGTTCTATATGCTAATAATCTTTGAACATATGTTTTTTCAGTCAGTTCTTTAAATTGTGCATCAAAGCAATTATGATTAATTGGTTTTAAAATCAACTCCCACTCTCCAGGAAAATGAGAACTAAGCTCTACAGAATGATTTTCATTAAATCCATTTATGGTATAAGAACCTGTAATTACATCACCAACAGGTGTATTAACTCCATCATTAATTGATACTACAGTGGGTAGAACCCATCCAGTTGTATTAAAACAAGAAACATCTTCTTGAATAAAATTGATTGTTAATACAAACTCATCGACATCGCCATGTAAATCTGAGGTATTCGTAACAACAACATTATTCTGCCAAGAACCAAAGGATCTACTTGTAAAAAAGGTTAAGTCTGGAGATTTCATCGCTACATCCAAAGCTCCTGTAATACTAAGCGTAAAATTACCTTCATTACTACCCTCCCCATCTACCATAACAAAAAACTCTTCACCAGTAGCAGTCCCGGTTATTGTAACTTTATTAGTTACCCCTTGCTCTACAATATCACATATTACCTCAGCTCCCAAAGCCCCACTATTATTTCTATAAACAGTAACAGAAAATTGGTCTCCAGAGGAAATATTTTGGAAATTCACATCAATATCACCTCCGTTAAAGGCTTTCACTTTAAACCATCCACTTTGTGTGATGGCATCTCCACATCCTGGAGTGGGATCAGAAGGATCACTACTATAATTTGTGTTGTTCATTGTGATACCTACCTCACTGGCACAAATAAAGACAGCCTCATCAATATCATCTGCCATTTGTGCATTTGCTATAACTTGTAAGCCCAATACAAAGCTGGCAAGCAGTAAAAGTCTTTTCATTTTAATAAATGATTTGGAAATGTATTCGAATTTTAATCTGGAGTATTGCATGAAAAAATATCTTTAAAAAAATATTATCACCGGATTTTAAAATTTGGTGGATGTGATTTCCAGCTTTGAACTTTAATTTTTGGAAAAGTTATCCCTGGTGATTTATCAACTACCCACTTACAACTCCCTTATAGGGGAAATTGGTATATAGTGATCTACAATAAATTAATTGGAAAGGGAAACAGCTTTCTACAGGCAAGTTATTTTTGGAGGTTTATGTTAATAAGAGTGAATTTTTTTGCAAAACAAACTTTCTTCCTACATGCCTTTAAATTTTTTTTTTAAGCCCAATACCCCATTTTCCCTTATCCCGACTTTATGATAAGAGCAGAAAGCTGCTGTTCCTCAATTTTTGGGTAAAAAAAATTTTTTAAATAGGAAGATATTATTAATTCATAAAAGATTATGAGACCACTCTATTCTCGATTTTTAACGCTGTCAATTTTGGCATTTTTTACTTTCAATATGGTCTATTCTCAAAGTAGAGATAAAGAAGAAAAGAAAGGTGATAAGAAAATCAAAAATGGTGAATATCAATTTGCCATCGATCATTATAAAACTGCACTTTCTACAACTTTTGGTGGAGATAAAGCAAGGATAAACTTTAAAATTGCCGAAGCTTATAGGTTATCTAACCGATTGTACTTATCAAAAGATTTTTATGAAAATTCTCTCCTAGAAGGAGAAAACAATGAAAATGCTAAGTTTTATCTGGCTTATTCTTATAAGATGAATGCTATGTATAAGGAAGCGGAGGATCAGTTTAATGCTTATCTCGAGGTTGGTTCCGAAATTGAATTCTGGGAACAGGCCAATAAGGAATTGAAGGTTTTAAAAGAAGTTGAAAAAATATTGACACTTGTTCCGAATGAGTTCATTAACATTATGAATTGTAATTCAATTAACTCAGAAGGCTCGGAATACGGTCCTACAATTTTGAAGGATTCTTCACAAAATCTTACATTGGTTTATACAAGTAGTAATGGAGAGGAAATTTATCCGGCTACTGGTTATGGATTTACCAGACTTTATAAAATGGACATTAAGGATTCATTACAAAATACTGGTAATATTAGCAAAATAGAATTACCTGTATCTTTTCCGAAGGGCAACTTTAATATTGGAACAGCTACTTTTACCGATAATGGCAAAACAATTATTTTCGCCAGAGGAAATTCAGGCTATAAAAAAGATAAATTAAAAGAAGTAAGTTTATTTATTTCTGAGAAAAAGGATACTACCTGGTCAACTCCTGAAGCACTTCCTTTTAGCACATTAGAATATTGGGACGCTGCTCCTACATTTTCAGCAGATGGCAAAACACTTTATTTTGCATCTAACAGACCTGGTGGAAAAGGTGGACTTGATTTATATAGAGTAAAAAGAAATAAGAGTGGTACCTGGGGTCAGCCACAAAACCTTGGCGATAAAATTAATACGCTTGGAAATGAATCTTTCCCATGGGTCTCTGATGATGGGAAATTATACTTTGCTTCTGATGGACATGCAGGTCTTGGAGGTTTAGATATTTTCGTAGCTTCTAAAAAGAATAAAAGAACTCAGGTACTAAATGTTGGTCCTAAATTCAACTCATCTTTTGATGATTTTGGATTGGTATATAATGATACCCTTTCAGGATATTTCTCATCTAACAGAGGTGGGGGAAAAGGTGAGGATGATATTTATTTCTTCTTAGACAAAACCCCTCCTAAATTCGACTTCTTTGTAGAAGTTGGTCTTAGATATGGAAAAGATGGTGGTAATGATAAAGATGGAAATTTTTTCGCAGGTGAGCCTATTCTTAATGCCAATGTAGTTGTACTGAAAAAGAAAAATATAGAACCACTTTCAACTGAAGAAATACAGGATGTTAAATTGGATATGGTTAATGATTATTCTAAAAAGGTTCAGGATTCATTGGTAAATAATATTACTGCTGACATCCAAAAGAAAATCATTGATGATTATAAAGAGGAACTAACTGCAGACCTAAAAGTTAAAATGGAGAAAGAAACTGGAGAGCCTGTAGCAAGAGAATATATTAATAATGTAGCTGATTCTGTTGCTCAGGAATTTATTGTTAATCTTCAAGATTCCCTCTCACAGGCTTATGCTGAAGAAATTCAAGAAGATAAGGACGCTATTATCAATGAATTCTCCACTTATATAGAAGATTCATTGGCTAATCCGATTGCCTCAGAAACTGACTTTGAGGAAGTTGGAGAGTTTACTACAGGAAAATATGGAAAGCTGAAATTTAAAATGGATCCGGATGCTGAATACGAATTTGTAATGGCAAAAGATGGTGTTTTAACAAAAAGAGTAAGCTTTAAATCTCCAACTGTGGAGGATGTGCCTATCGAAGAATTAGTAGCTAATGGTATTAATGATTCAACTTTCCGACAAGAGTATGAGTTGGATAAACCTCAGATTGGTGATGTGATTTCTATGAAGAGTGGGGAAAATGATTATGATTTTGATGAAATTTTATACGATTACAATTCCTATTATTTTGACCATAAGGAAAATCTTCAGATCGATAAATTATCCAGATTCTTAAAAGATAATAACAACCTGAAAATAGAAATCAGTTCTCACTGTGATGATAGAGGTACTGATATTTATAACTTACGACTATCACAAAAAAGGGCCAATTTTGTAGTCGATTATCTTATTGCTCATGGTATTCCTGAATCTTCTGTTCTGGCTAGAGGATATGGTAAATTTTCTTTAAAAGTAGAAAATGCCCAGTCTGAAGACGAACACAGAGTAAACAGAAGAACTGAGATTAAAATCTTAAGTATCGATCCTATAAATACGGAGGCATTAGAAGCAGAAAATACACAGGTTGAGGAAAATGCTCCGGCTCCGGGAGGAGAGGAAGCAACTCCTGAAGAAATAAAAACCCTTGAAAAAGAAACTTCAGTAGAGGAAGAAGAAAAATAATTTTTTTTCAATCAAGACAAAAAGGGATCATTTCGTGAAATGGTCCCTTTTTGTCTTTCAGACTTTCTTATACATCTCATTATAATATTCATCTGCCATCCGACCCGACTCAAAATCCTTTACTACATCTAAATAGCTTTGCTTAACTATATTATACCACTTATCCTGATCATTATAGTAAATCGGCAAAACAGAATTTTCAAATAAGTCCATAATGTTTTCAAGGTCTATTGCATCTTGTTCGTGTTTAGGAAGATTGATATCTACTTCCGGAACCACAAAACAATTTTCCCCAGGTTTAGCAAACTCAGGAATCCACCCATCATTGGTAGAAAAATTTACTGAGCCATTCATTGCTGCAGTCATTCCACTTGTACCCGAAGCTTCTCTGGTAACCAAAGGATTATTCAACCAGATATCCGACCCCTTTTTCAATAATCCTGAAAGCTTTAACTCGTATCCAACCAAGACCGCTACATTTGGATATTCCTTGCTCATGTGAACCAGTTTATTAAAAGTACTGGTAGCCTCATAATCCATCGGGTATGGCTTTCCTGCCCAAATCATTTGAATTGGCATTTTGGCATCCCGAATTATTGTCAGCGCTCTTTCCGAATAGGTAATTAAATCAGGTCTTTTATATCCGGCAAATCTCCTTGCCCATACAATTGTCAATTTATTCGGATCAAACATTTGCCCGGTTTGATCGGCAATTACTTCAAAAAGTTCCTTTTTTAATTCCTTTTTCCTTTCAAAAAATTTTTCCTTCTTGTCTTTTTCTAAGGCTCTGGATAAAGTTTTATCAGCCCAATAAGTTTTATTCTGTGAATTGGTAATGGCTTTTATTTTACAAATTCCATCATAACTTTTCCACATCCTGTTAGCCACTTCCCCATGGATTTTAGAAACGCCATTGGCAATCCCGGCAAATCGCAATGCTACTAAAGTATGGTTAAAAATATCATCCCAGGTATCAGTAATTTCCCTGACTTTACTTAAGGACAACCCACAGAAAAAACTCATTTTTTCCAACAACCGGATATCTGTTTTTTCATTTCCAGCTTCTTCTGGAGTATGTGTAGTGAAAACCATCTGTTTTTTAAGCTGATCCAGGTTTTCATGTTTTTTGTAAAGATAAAATCCGGCTGCAAGACCATGGGCTTCATTCAAATGATAAATATCTGGATCATATCCAATTTCATCAATCAGTTTAGCTCCACCAACACCAAGCAGAATATTTTGAGCAATTCTTGCCGCCTTATCCGAATCATAAAGCTTGTGCGAGGTTGTTCTCGCCAGGTAATCATTCTCTGGAAGATCTGTAGATAAAAGGAATATTGGAGCAGAATTAAAAACTTCAGGAGGTAAGTAAAAAGCTTTTACAAAAACGGGATGACCATTGATATCAATTTGAAACTTGATATCCGTATCCACTAGAAAACTATAAATTTTTTCCTGAAATAACACATTCATGGATTGGTCAGCTGACCTGATCTGATCATAATAACCATATTTCCACAAAATGCCTATTCCGATAAGGTTTTGTTTTAATTCATAAGCACTTCTCATGTGCGATCCGGCCAAAAAACCCAGACCACCAGAATATATTTTTAATGCCTGATCAATACCAAACTCCATGGAAAAGTAGGCTACTTTTTTCTTGTAATTTTTGTTTGGCGTAAATGGAATTTTGTAGTTCTTAAAGTCTCCCATTGTATAAATTGGATTTTTTGTTATGACAAGTTTTTAATTAAATTATTTTGTTTAATTATTCTTCTCAAATGATTTTTTATGGTTTGGTATTATTCAATTCGAATCTGAATTTGCATGACAAACATTGATTTTCTATCCATTACCTGAATATCATTTTTTGAAAATATTGGACGGTTTTGGTAACCCAAAGTTACCTTAGCCAGGTGTTCGTATAACAGCATATTTATTCCCATATCATATACTGCAAGGGGGTCATTTAATCTTTGGTAATCGGCTAATTGGACAGTGAAATAAGGTTGAAAAGTTGGGCCTTTGTTCCAAAGTAACCGATTTGGAATAAAGTATCCTAATTGCCCATGAAAAATATTTCCTGTTCCAATCATGGGAAAAGCATTGCCAGCGCCATTAAATGATACTTTCCCCGGATCCACCCTATTTGCCGGATTATTGGCTCCAATATTTCGAATATAATTAGGCCCAAAATCAAAATGGAATAATCCAGCATAAAGTGTTATGGCATCATCTCCAGATTTATTTAGAGGAGTTTCCATAAATAAATCTACAGCAAAAAGCTTCAACATATTTAATACAGTATCTCCCTGATTTAGATGCCACAATGCTTTTGGCTGAAACTCGAAACCTGCTCCCAGAATTAATAGTTTCTTTTTCCCCAATTCAGTAAAGGAAAAATAAGGAGATTGGTTACTTTCCACATCCCATAAATGCCATTTAAAATAACCAGAAGTCTGAATTCTTGGAGCCAAATCTGAAAAAGAGGCAATATTCTCTGAAAGCGAAGGATTATAACCACTTTTAGACTGTGCTGCAAATGGTTTTGAGGCAATTAGTCTGTAATCAAATTTCCCCACCTGACCTTTGGCATAAATACTCAGTTTTCTTAGCAAATCATCAGTTTGATTGATGGTTGCCATAGCAAATAATGGCACATCAACACCTAAAACTTTCGATGTACTTGGAGCAGAATATCTTGAAAAACCAGTCCATGAAACTTTTCCTGCACCAACAACAATAGCTTTTTTAAATTCATATTCCCCAAGAATATCCAATACATCGGCACTAATCCCAGTTTGAGAAATATAATTAATATTGTTTTTTCCCAGAGAAGTGAAAAAATAGATTTTGTCGGTAATTTTCCCTGAAACTCCCAGACGGTACCTTCTTATTGAAAAATCAGTGGTAATATCCTGAGGTTCCCCAAACACCATGCTTCCAGGATTGTTTTGGGTTGTTCTCAGCCAAACTTGTCCATATGCGCTAAATTTTAAATAATGACTTCCTGATTCATTTAGATTTACTTTTAAGGGTTTATTTCCAAATCCACTTTTTTGAGCAGATAATTGGTTTAAAGCCAATAGGTTTAGAAGCAAAACAAATATTATCTTAGTTTGAATGTCTAGTATCAGTAATTGCATAAAATCGAATTAAATTGATGCTCCAAAATATGGCTGTTAGTTCCAATAAAATTATGAGAATATTCAGGTAATTATACCTCAATTATCATTATTCCTTTGCCAGGGGTAAATTATTTTTATATTGAGTAATTGTTATTTTTTGATTTTCATTATAAATCACTATTCTGTTTTTTTGATCCTTCGAAAAGGTTAATTTGAGCATTTATTTGCCAAACTAGCAGATTAATATTTTTAAAAAATTATTAGATATTATTAAAATGTAAATTATTACTAAATTCATTTATCCTCAATTTCACAACTAATGATTATTTAAACTAAGTAATTAGACAATTTTAATATATTAAATTGTGCCATCTGGCATGGAGTGTAACCATTTGATAATTAAATAGTATTTCTCAAAATAAATTAGTACTGATACTTAATAATAGAAAAATGAAAAAAAATACTATCAACAGTAATTCGAGAAGGAAATTTATAGGGAATACATTCGCCACCATGGCGGCTTTCACCATTGTTCCCAGATATGTATTAGGGAAAGGATTTACCGCCCCAAGCGATAAGGTCACTTTAGGTTTTATAGGAACAGGAAAATTAAGTAGAGGTCTTGGCTCACGGTTTTTAAAATTACCAAACATTCAGATGGTGGCTGCAAGCGATGTGAATTCCAAAAAGCTTAATTTCTTTTTGAGCAATGTAAAAAATCACTATTCAGAAGTTTCCGGAAAAGACAATTTTAAAGGAATTGAAGGATATAAAGAATATGAACAACTCATTAACAGATCAGATATTGATGCAGTAATTGTAGCCTTGCCAGACCATTGGCATGCCAAAGCTTCAATTGATGCCATGAAGGCAGGGAAAGATATTTACTGTGAAAAGCCACTTGCCCATACGGTTTGGGAAGGAAGACAAATGGTAAAAACTGCCAGGAAACTTGGTAAAGTAGTGCAAACAGGTAGTATGCAAAGGTCTTCTGAAAGATTTTTACATGCTTGTGAGCTGGTAAGAAATGGATACATTGGAGAAATTAAAACGGTAAAAGTAAATGTTGGTGACCCTGCTATAGTTTGTGATTTGCCAGGAGAAACAGCTCCTGATACTTTAGACTGGGACAGATGGATTGGTCCTTCACATTTTAGGGAATATTCCCCAGTTTTAGCTCCTCCTATCACCGATGATGTTTGGCCAAAATGGAGAGATTATAAAGAGTTTGGTGGAGGTATTTTCTCCGATTGGGGTGCTCATATGTTCGATATTGCCCAATGGGGATTGGGAATGGATGAGTCTGGTCCAGTTGAGCTAACTCCTCCTAATGATAGAAAAGCTGTAAGAGGTCTGGTAATGAAATATGCGAATGGCATAGAAATGATTCACGAAGATTTTGGAAGAGGATGGGCTGTTCAGTTTAATGGAACTGAAGGAAAACTAGAGGTGAGCCGAGGCTTCCTGGAATCTGATCCTAAGAATATTGTAGAGAAGAAAATAGGTGATAATGAAATAAGGCTTTATAAAAGTGAAAATCATTATGCGGATTGGATTAACTGTATAAAAACTAGAGAAAAACCTATTTGTGATGTAGAAATAGGACATAGATCATCTACTATCTGTAATATTGGTAACATAGCCTATGAACTTGGAAGGCCGTTGAAATGGGATCCTATAAAGGAAAAATTTGATGATAAGGAGGCTAACAAATTGAGAACTACCGAATATAGAAAGGAATATAAAGTTTAATATTTTATACATTCCAATCCTCAAAAACCACTTTTTTTCTACAAAAAAGTGGTTTTTCTTATTTTAGAAATCTTATTAGGAATCCTTCACTTTTCATCTTAGGCTTCTCGGAAGGCATTTTTTAAATTGCAGGTTGATCTTAAGAAATTGTGACAAGGATAAACCAGCTAACAAATGAATAACGTTTCAGAATATTTCAAAAGTGGTTTGATGAATGAAAAAGTTGTCAAGAGTCTTATGAAAATTGAGGATAAAACATTTATCAGTGAAATAATGGAAATATTCGAAAATCAAATTCCGATTTATATAAATGAAATTGAACTTGCCTATAAGGAAAATAACCTGGTTAGAATAAGGGAAGTTTTACATAAAATGAAAGGAAGCTGCGGTACTATTGGAGCAAATGGGATGGTAGAAATTATAGCTGAAATACGTGATTTTATTATTTCCGGAAACAAACTAAAAATGGAAGATTTAGAAGATTTAATCAATCGGTTGGAATTAAAATTTCAAGAAACCATGAAGGTTATCAAAATATTATTCAATATTTAACTCGAATATGGTAAAACCTTCATTTTTTATCAAATAAACTTTTTGGCTATTTTTTGCCATAACAACACTTTCCCAATCTCCTTCCGGCAATTTAACTTTTTGTTTTTTCAGATTATAAATTCCCATTATTTCCAAAGCCCCCTCTTCACTCAAATAATAAACATTATCCCCATTAAAACCTATCCAATTAGCTTCTTGAAAAGCTATTTTCCTGGAGAGTGTCCCGAAAATATCGAAAACTGCAATGCCAACTTCCGGAATTATTAAATAAAGCTTGTTCCTGAATTCCCTCATATATTTCAACTCCAGACTGGTATTTGGAAAAATTACATCCAGCGGAATAGTTAATATAAGTTCTCCGGTTTGAGTGCTTATTTTTTTTATAGTGAGATCATTTCTATCAAAAATCCAGATATTTCCATCTGTTGAATTCGTGGCAAATTCAACAAAGCCTATTTCGGGATGAATGTATTCAAATTCAAAAGTAAGGTTGAGTTGGCGGTTTAAAAATTCCGATCGTTGGAAATCACTTGAAAAGGTGAAAATATTAATCGTTTTCCAGGCTTCAATTAGCGTTACTTCACTTTGCTTCACAGGAGAATATTCGAAAAGTAATTCCCCATTAATATCATATTTAGAAATTTCACCACCCGCATGAGCAATCACTAGATTATCATTGTTATCGATACTCACTTTATTAATCGATTCAGTAAATATCTCTTTTTCTAAAATCCAGGTTTGGGCATTTAGTTGCCTTGAAATAAAAAAAATAAAGATTAAAAAAATTCTCATTCTTCTTCTATAGTTCATGCTCAAGCTTCCCAGCTGTATTGAATAATACTACCTTGCTCCTGATCATTTTTCACATGAATAGAAACGTCAATTTCCTGTTGTAATTCTTCCACATGGGAAATTACCCCAACTATTCTGTTTTCTTTTTTCAATTCCCGGAGGGTTTCAAAAACAATATTTAGGGAAGATTTGTCTAATGTACCGAAACCCTCATCAAGGAAAAAGAAGCTTTCTTCAGATTGATTCAAAGATTTCACATTTTCTGCCAAAGCCAAAGCAAGGCAAAGCGCAGCCTGGAAAGTCTGCCCACCTGATAAAGTTTTCAACAACCGGGTTCTTCCATTATTCAGAAAATCTCTAACAATAAAGTCATACCTTCCATTCAACTCCAGACTAAGCGTATTTTTGGTAAGCCTCAAAAATCGCTGATTGGCATTTTCTACCAGATTTTGCAGATAAATAGAAGAAACATACTCCACAAAACCCTTACTTCGGAACAAGTCAGACATTGTTTTCAAGTTATCTGCTCTTAGTCTTAATTTGGATTCTTCTTGCTGCAGTTTTTCCTTCTCTTCTAATTTCACTCGGGTATTATCCAGTTCTTTTTTTATTACCGCCAGATTTTGTTCAAGCGTTAATTTTTTAGATTCCAATTCAGTCAACTCCCTCTCTTCTCTTTCAAATTTCTCTTCATTAAACTCCTGATCACCAATTTTTTCATTGATGGCTTTTATTTTTAGCTCAACTTCCTGAACGGAATTTTTAAATTCCTCAATTCTTTTCCTTTCAGCTTCTATGTCAACCTTAGCATTTAGTAACTGTTGGATTTCATCTAAACCTTCAAACTCAGATTCATTAATTGTTCTTTCAAGCAGTTCTTCCAGCGTTTTTAATTGATCCCTTAATTCTTTCAGATTTTCCTGCTCTGCTTGTAATTGACCAGTTTTGGCTGATTCAGCTTTTTCCAACTGACTTACTAAGATATTAGTCTTTTCATAAGTGCTTTCTATTCCTTCAATAAATTGCTCTCCATTTTCCCGATTTTTCTCCAACTCTTCAATCGGAAAAGATTGAAACTTCTCAAACTTAAGAATTTTCAAACTCGATAAATCCTTTTTAATAGAGGATTCCAGTACACTTTTTTCTCTTTCCTGTTCATTGAAAACCAACTTAGAAGTTTCAACTTCCTTTTGTATATTCTTTAAAAGTTTTTCTGCAGCTTCTACCCTACTCTCCAGTTCCTCAATTGCTTTTTGTAAAGCAGTATATTCCTGAATTTGATTTTTAACCTTTTCGAAATCACCTTTTTCCACTCCAGAAAATTTAAACTTTTCCTGATGTTTGTCTAAATCCTTCTGAGCTACAATAAAAGCAGATTTTTGTTCTTTAATTAATTGATTATTCAGCGCATATTCATTGGATAACTCGGTAACTATTTTCTCAGTTTCTTCAATTTCTTTAAGCCTTAAAGCCGCATTTTCTTTCCCTTTGTTATCAGAATTTTCTTCATGTAGATTTAAAGGATGTTCTGTAGAACCACAAACAGGGCAGGCTTTTCCATTTTGTAACTCATTCCTTGCCGTTAAAAATTTTTGGGAAATCTCAAAAGCAATTTGTTGTTGTATAAAGTTATTTTTCCTGTTTTTTAATTCATCCAAAACCTCCTCAAACACCTGATCTGTAAATTCCTCCATTTCAGCACTTTTCAAAACCTCTTCCTTTTTCAGTAGGACTTGCTCTAGCTTCTGCTCCTTTTCAGAAAGTTGTTGCTTATTTGAAGCAACTAATTCTAATAAACTTTTATTTGTGACGAACCAAATTTCGATATCTTTCAGTTTGGAAATATCTCCTGATTCCGTTTTTAGTGACTTTCTTTTTTCCTGATTTTCCTGTTGATTTTTTTCTTGCTCTGTTAAGTGCTTTTTTTGTTCCTCCAGTTTATTTCCAAGTGTCTTAAGCTGTTCTATCACTTTTCCCAGCTTTCCATTTTCTTCTTTTAGGTTGATGATAATTCCCAAATCCTCTAACTTTGCCTTATACTTATCTTTATCATCAAAATCCTTTTTAGCCTTATCAAAGTTTTTCCGGGCATTTTCCAGATCGATAGAAATTTTATTTTTTTCTGAAGCGATGGAAAGAACTGTAGAATCCTTCCTTTCTATATCCTTCCTTGTTTTTTTAATATTTTCAAGTTTATCCCTAAAAAGTCTTTCTGCTTTATCCAGTTTAGAGAGATGTGCCTCCAGAGAAGTAACCTTTTCCCGTTGCAAAGCTAATTTTTCAAACTGATGTTCATTACTCTTTTTTTCCAGAAACAACTCTTTTAATACTTTTTGGGCATTTACCAACAATAGTTTTTCCCTAAGCACTTTCTCTAACCCTAATTTTTCAATTTCAAGACCCTTTAAGTGCTCTGTTTTTTCCTTTAATAATTCTTTTGAATATTCTTCATAACCTTCCAGCCGGGAAGAAGTGGCAATCAGGTTTTCTTTATTTTGGGTAAATAATCCTCTGGTTTTATCAGAAAGGTCAAACTTATCAAGCTGAAAAAGTTCCTGGAGCATTTTGGTACGGTCTGTAGCACCCAATTCAATAAACTCTTTGAATTTCCCTTGCGGAATTATGATGGTCTGCTTGAAATTTTTGGCACTCATCCCAATTATTTCCTGAACATCCCATTTTTCCAGTGGCATCCAATTTTCGCCATCCTTTTTCAAAACTCGCCTTACTGGTGGTTTTACATCATTAAAGTTTTTTGAATTTCTCTTTGTTTCATATACAAACCTGTAAATCTCTTTCCCATTTTCACCTGCAAAACACTCAAAATCGATCAGTAACCTGTCCGATTGAAGGTTCATCATATTATAATTCCTATCATCTCCTCGGGAGTTCAGCCGATCAGTTTCTCCATAAATGGCAAACATTATCGCCTCTAGAATGGATGATTTTCCACTCCCCACTTCCCCAAATATTCCAAATAAATTATTGGAAATTAATTGAGTAAAATCTATCGTTTGTTTGCCTTTATAGGAATAAAGTCCTTCCAGCGTAAGACTAATCGGAATCATTTATGATAAATGTCTATAATTGGTAAATAACTGACCTTTCGCTCTTTCAAAATTATTTTTTTTTCAAATAACCATTGTTCATTTTCTTTGATAAATGTCTTTAAAGTGGTTAAATACCTTCAAACTCAGTGTGGGAAAAAGTGACAGATACTGAAAACTTTTCCACTTTATTAGCAGGGTATTCTCCTTGGAGAGACCCTGCGTTCTAGCACATAACCTCAATGGACGCAGGGTCGCAAAAATGCAGGCCCTGCTGAGATAACCTTTTTTATTTTATTGGGAATAGCTAAATAATATATTAAAACCTATTTATCCATTAATAATTTCATGAAACAAATTCATGATTTCCTCATTAGCATCCTGCCCATTTTTATGCTTAAAATAATCTTTAAAAAGCTGATCAATATTTTTACTTAAATCAATGGCTTTCTCCTTTCCCTGAACCTTATCAAGGTTTTTGATTTCGGGAATAATCGATACAATTCCTGAATGCACATTATACAACTCCTTTTTAGTTTGAGCAGTGATAAAAGAATCACTCACTAAGGTGAGTTCTACAAAAGTATCCGGGTTTTCTTTCAGCCAGGCAATAGCCAAATCTTTGTCTTCAAATTTTTTCCTAAACAATTTTTTTCCAGACTGCAATTCCACTTTCTCATACTTCACTTCCTTGCCTGCTTCTGCCTCAATAATGACTACAAACTTCTTCTGATTGGCCTCACTGAAACTATATTCCAACAAACTTCCACTGTACAATGCCGGATTTTTTCCTTCATTATTCACATGATGTAGCCGATGTAAATGCCCTAAAGCGGTATATTGCATCTGGTTGGGAATGTCCTCTGAGTAAATGGGCTGCGCTCCACCTACATGCAAAATATGTCTTTCATCTTCTGGCTCCTCAGGTTTTTCGCCTCCTTTTTTCATCATAAAAAGATGCGCCATTAAAATATTTACCCCTTTATCATCACAGTACTTTTCTGCTAATTCCTGCCAATTGTTTTTTAATACCATTCGCAGTTGCTCTTCTTGATTTTCTATACCCAGAAATAGCTTTAATCTACTTTCATTGGCATAAGGAGTTAATAAAATTCTAAGTGGAGTATTAGAATTAGGTAATTGAATTTCCACAAAACCCGGTGCTGACTTTGTGATAGCTAACCCACTTTCCAATTTCATCGATGAAACTTCTGTAGAAGGATAACCTACCAATAAAATCCCACAAGCTTTAGCTAAAGGATCAGGAGCTTCAATTCGGTCTGGGGAATCGTGATTTCCTGAAATAGCAACTACAGCCCTTTTCCCATTATTGGAAAGTTTATGAACAGTTTTATAAAATAATTCAATCGCTTCATTCGGTGGGTTAAACTGATCGTACAAGTCGCCAGAAATCATAATTGCATCAATCTCCTCTCTTTCAGCAATTTCAATAATTTCTTCCAAAACTTGTTTTTGCTCTTCAAGCCTTGGCAAATCATTTAACCTTTTCCCCAAATGCCAGTCCCCGGTATGTAATAATTTCATTTTCCTGGCTAGAATTAATTAACTAGAATAATTGGACAAAATTAAATAAATTCAGTTTTGCCAAATTAGTTTGATAATGAGATGAAATTTCTCAATTTAAAAAAGTACTAGTATTTAAAACTGCCAAAATAGATTTTTAAAATTCTTAAAACAAACCTTACCAGGGATTTGACTTATTCTATCCAAGTTTCTTAATATGATAATTCAATTTACTCATTCCTCAAAGCATCAACAGGATTACTGATGGCTGCTTTTATGGTTTGTAAACTTACCGTGATCAGAGCGATCAACACAATTAATCCAAGAGGAAAAACAAAAATCCACCATCCCAAATTAATTTTATTGGCAAATCCTTCTAACCAGCTATTCATAGTAAACCAAGCCAAAGGAAGAGCCACAATACTGGCAAAAATGATTAACCTCACAAATTCTTTTGAAAGTAAATTAACAATACTAAATATAGAAGCACCTAAAACTTTCCTTACTCCTATTTCTTTAGTGCGTTGAACAACCATAAAAGAAGAAAGTCCAAATAATCCAAGACATGCTACGAAAATGGCAAATCCTGCGAAAATCCCGAATATCTTTCCAAACTGCATGTCCGCTTTGTATTGCTTTTCAAAATGTTCATCCAAAAAGAAAAATTCGAATGGATTACCTGGAAAAAAATCTCTATAGGTTGCTTCAATAGTACCTAAAGTTTCTCCTATTTGCTCTGAATTTAACTTGAGGGAATAATAGTTTCTACTTGAGGGAATTAATCTAAATATTAGTGGATCGAAATTGCTTTTTAGTGATTCATGATGATAATCTTTAATTACTCCAATAATTTTAAAAGTATCTCCCCAAAAGAATATCTTTTCATTTAAAGCTTCTTCTGGTTTCTGAAAACCTAACAGCTTTACAGCAGACTCATTGAAAATAACTGTCTCCTCATCAGTTTTAAAATCTCTTGAAAAATTCCTCCCTGAAATCACCGAAAGTTGAAAAGCATCTACAAAATTGTAATCAATTCCCAATACCCTATATTGATTGCTATTGGCAGGTTCATCACTTATTTTCCTAATTCCCCCTGCATTCCATCCTGGTTTGCTTCCTGGTACAGCGGTAGAAACAGATATGTTTTCGATTTTCGGAAACCTCATCATTTCCGTTTTAAAACTTTCTACCCGATCTGAGTATGTAGAATCTCTAACCTCAGGAGCTTTTATCACTAAAGTCTGATTAATATCTACTCCTAAATCCTGATTTTGCATAAAATTCACTTGCTTCATTACAGTGAGTGTTCCTGCGATTAGAAAAACTGAGGACGAAAACTGAATTATCACCAAAACTTTTCGCAATAACACACCTTTAGAGGAAGTACTCATTTTTCCTTTTAGGGTAGTAACCGGCTGGAAAGAAGAAAGTACAAAAGCAGGATAAATTCCAGCCAGGAATGATCCTATAATAAATAATCCACCAAGCACCAGCCAGAATTCCACACTGGTAAACAGAGATAAGGGAATATTTTTTCCAATCAGATTATTGAAAAATGGAGTCACTAACACTAAAAGAATTAGGGCAACAATTATGGCAAAGGCATTAATTAAGGTAGATTCCAATAAAAACTGTCTGATCAACTGAGGTCTTTGAGAACCCATTACTTTTCGGATTCCCACCTCTTTTGCCCTATCAATTGACCTTGCTGTAGAAAGATTGATATAATTCACCCAGGCAATGAGAATAATGGTAAAGGCAATGATTAATAGGAAATAAACTGTATTTCCATCTCCATTCACTTCAGCTTCCCACATAAAATCAGAATATAGATGAATATCCTGAACGGGCTGCAAATTGAATTCTACTCCAGAATCATATTCCCTCAAATTATCCCCAATAGTCTTTTCAACAAAATCGGGAATTTTGGCTTCAAACTTTTTATAGTCAGTTCCAGGAGCTAAAAGAATATAATTATAAAATCCATCCCAATTCCAGGCAGTTCTCACTTCTTCACCTTGCCAATCCACATAAGTTTCAAATGAAAAAAGAATATCAAATTTTAAATGGGTATTTTCTGGATAGTCTTCTACAACTCCCACAATTTCAAATTCATCTCTATCATTAAGGCTAAGTGTTTTGCCAATCGGATCTTCCTCCTGAAAATATTTTTTAGCTGTTTTTGCATTGATAACGGCTTTGTAAGGCTCTTTTAATAAAAGAGAGTCTATCCCGCCTTTAATCACTTTGTATTTGAACATGGGTAGGAACGAGGAATTTGCCATGTACATTCTATCCTCTCTAAATTGCACTTTTTCCCCATTCGGTTTTTTATTTATAATTACTCCTCCTATTGGTCTGAATCTGGCAAAAGCTTCTACTTCAGGAAAATTTTCATAAAAGGCTTGTCCAACAGCAGCACAACCTGCTGCCCACTGGGTAGATAATTCCCCTTTATTATATCTATCCTGCTGAATCCGATATAGGTTGGTTTTATTCTCCAGGAAATTATCGTAGCTCAATTCGAAGGAAACATATTGGATAATTATAAGACTAGCGGTAATTCCAATAGCTAATCCGAGAATATTAATGAAAGAGAAAATCTTATTTTTCAAAAGATTTCTGAGGGCAATGTTGAGAAAGTTTTTAAACATGATTCAGGAGGATTGGGAAAAATGGTAGAAAAAAATGGTTACAGTGAAGATAATCGTGAAAATAATGCTTTTCAATATAACCATACTCGACAAACTCCCAATAGTTACCGAAAAAGTTTATTTTTTTACTCTACAAGTTTATCCGCCTCATGCTTTTTTACTTTAAGAGAAGTTCCTTCATCTGAGATGACTACAATCTCTTCCCCTTTTTCTATATAATCTCCTCTTGTGGAGGCATCATATATTTTTCCATCAATCATGATTTTTCCACTTGGTCGAAGAACTGTGTAAGCCTTTCCAGTCAATCCTACCAAAATCTGATCAGAATTAAAACTTGAAGTGTAGCCATCATCCTTCTGAAGTGTTTCATTTAAAGCTATGTGTTTTAAAAATGGGCTATTCTTAATCTGTGAAGCCCCTACAAACATTAAAACTATAGCACCAACAGTTCCTCCAAATGTGGCTAGTAATGCACTTTTCAAATCTCCGGTAGGTACATAATGGAAATCAAACCAATCATTATCCACCATTACCAAGGCTAAAGAACCTATTGTTAGAATAATTCCGGAAATCCCGGCAACTCCAAATCCGGGGATTACAAAAATCTCCGCTGCAATTAATAAAACTCCCACTCCAAAGGCGATAATTTCCCAATTTGCAGCAAGTCCGTTGAGGTAATAGGGTGTGAAATAAAGTACTGCTGCCATAATAGAAGCAATGATTGGAAAACCAACTCCGGGAGTTTGCAATTCAAAATATAACCCTCCGATAATGATCAGAATTAATAAACTACTAATAGCAGGATTTAAAAAGAGGGAAATTATTGCCTCAGTTCCATTGGGTTCATATTTTATTATTTCAGCATTTTCTATATTATTCATTTCCAAAACTTCCTCTACTGACTCAGCCATTCCCTCACAAAAATTATTTTTTATGGCTTCAGAAGCAGTAAAAGTTATTACCTGTCCTGCCTCAGATACACCTTCAACTTCCAGGTTTTCATCTACCATTGCCTCTGCAATTTTTGGGTCTCTGCCATTGGCTTCTGCTGTAGATCGCATTATGGATCGGAAATAAGATTGGTATTTATCAGGAGCTTTTGCACCATCTACCCCATTTACAACAGTTGCAGCTCCAATATTTGCACCTTTTTCCATATAAATACTATCACAGGCAATGGAAATTAAAGCACCAGCTGAAGCCGCATTTTTATTAATAAAAACATAAACAGGCTTTTCGTATTCCAGAATCATGGAGCGAATATCGTCTGCATCATTTACTGCCCCTCCATAGGTATCCATATCAATAATAACATAATCTGCATTCTGGTTATCAGCTTCTTCTAATGCCAATTGAACATGGCGATTCATTCTTGGATCAATTTCAGCCCTAATTTCAAATACCAAAACTTTTGGGTTATTTTGCCCGAAGATATTTAGAGGGACTTGAATAAGACTAATTAACAAGAGTAATAACTTAAATCTATTCATATCAATAATATTTAGCACCTTTGAATAATTAAGCGAATACTTGAAGTAAGTATAGGTTTCTACCAAAATCTTACAGTTTTTAAAGGTTTAGAATTCCATATACTAATATAAGAACAAAATTAACTAAAAAGTTGACCACAGGTTTAAGTAAAATTTTAGAATACGAGTCAGAAGGACAAATCTGGAAGATCATTCCAGATACTAAAGAACAAAAAATTATTCTCGAGATAAGGGATGGAGATAATCGTGAAGTTAAATTTTCAGCCTTAGATTATGCAAAAGGAGCAATTATTTGGGAAGATTTGCAATTCGAAGAAGAATGGCTGACCAGTATTTATGGAGCTTCAGGAGGAAATGCCTATTTTTTTGAATTTGAAGATGCAGAAATTCCCCAGCCAAAAGGTATAATAGCTGTAGTTATCAGGGATAAGGATATCTTATGGTACCATGAAAACTATATACTGGAAAAAATTCTACAAAAGGAATTACTTGTTTCTGAGGAAAGAGAGGGAGAAAAGCATTTTTTTTATTTGAATGTAGATGATGGAGAAATAAAAAAAACAAAGCCAGAAGGAGAAAAGACATTAACCGAAAAAGAGGAGATTCTAAGTCCACTGAAATATGAAGAAGGTAATGAACATTTTGAAACCATAAAAAAATTTCTGAATGATATGCTAAATGCTGAACCTTTTGGAATAATTGATTATCTTGAGATAAATGGACTAATTATTTTAGGTTTTTACAAAAAAGATAAAAATGGAATAATTAGTAATTTACTTATATTAAATTTGGAAGGAGAAATATTGTTTGAAACTATTTTAGAAATAGGTTTAAAAGGAATTGGGGAAAATATTTTTTCAGTATTAAATAATAAATGTTTGATTTTTTTGGAAGGAAAAACTAAAGTAGTGGGACTAGATGTTTCCCAATCAGCTTAGTTTTATTAAAAAATAAAGCATTATTCCCTATTATCAAGGAAAAAGAAATTTATGAAGACGTTTTTAATTTTTTTAAGCTTACTAACCATCTCTTTTATCAGTTTAGGAAACCTGTTAGATTCTCCAGCCGATTCTATTGGTGTAAAGAGAATCAACAACCTGGATTATATACTTTACCTGGTAGAAACTGGGGAAACTTATACCACCATTGCAACTAAATACGGCCTTTCTGAATCCGAAATAAAAAAGGCTAATCCTGGTATTCCCAATCCAAATGTAAATCAGGTAGTATTAGTGCCTATTATTATTAAAAGGCTTTATATAGTTCAAAAAGGCGATTATATCTACAAAGTGGCCCGAGATTTTAAAATGGATGTTAAAAGGCTTAAAGCACTTAATTCGCTGGAGTCTGATGTTTTAAAAGAAGGTCAGGAATTGATTGTTGAAGTACCTTTACATGCCTTGCAGCCTCAAAGTAGTCAGCCAAATCAGTCTATTCCAGCTGGAGCAGCAGGTACTTCAATAGCAGAAAATCAATATAATCAACCAGCATCTGAAGCTACAATTGATTATACTCAACCTGCCGGAGCAAATGCTACGATTCCTGCAAACCCGAATTACAATCAGGTTGCTGGGGAAAATCCATCAGGAACCAATAATAGTTTTAATCAACCTGCTGGTTCCCTTCCTGTAGCCGAGGCCATTGATCCAAGTTTAGAAGGAAATCCTGGTTCTTCTGCTTCTACCGGATGGGTAACTAAAGAGCCAAAAATTCATAAAGTAGCACAAGGTGAATATATTTTTGCACTTGCCAGACAAAAGAATTTAAGTGTAGATAGTTTAAAAATCTGGAATACGCTTGAATCAGAAGGAAATATTCAGCCCGGGCAGGATTTAATTGTTGGCTACAACTATTATGATACCAACGGAAATATTGTAATGACTTCTGGTGCTAATATTCCTGATGTTAAGGGAAATACAAAAGAATCTGTTACCAGTGGTATTTCATTGAATACAACAAACCCAGCCCAAATGGCAGGAGTTATACCAGATGTAAATCTCGAATTGCCTACCTATAAAAAAGAAACAGGTTACGGTAAAATGATAAAGGACAATACGGGACAGGCTCCACAGCAAAATGTTGCTTTACACAAATCAGCTCCTTATGGTACTTATATTAAGGTTGTAAACCCAGGAAATGGAAAAACTGTTGCAGTAAAAATTATAGGGCAAATTCCCAAAGAAATAGCAACTGACCCTAATTTATTAATTTTATTATCTCCAACTGCCTGTAACAAGATTGGGGTAATAAATGAAGCATTTCCTATTCAGTTGGAGTACAATCAATAATGTTCAATAAGAAAGAATAAAAAGCGATTATAAAGATGTTTTAAGTCTTTAAATCGCTTTTTACTTATTTGACCTTTCAAAATATCCCCATATTATAGTATTGGTTTACCACTTCTATTTTGCTTATATTGTATTAAATAATATTGATTATCATTAATTGATAATTTTTTACAGGGTAAATTATTTTTCTTGTTTTTTGATAGATTAATTTTCCCACTATTGTATTATCCTCATTGCTTTTTTGATCATTTTCACTACTACCTCACAAAATATTACCGTATATTCATCTGGTAATTTTCGAGATTTTCTTTTATAAAAATTTAATGCTAAATTCAAGAAAAGGAGTTCACCCCTTTTGAATGGAAACTAACTCAATTAACAGTGAAAAGAAGAAGAAAAGGAAGGTATTTATCCAGCATCGATAAATATTTTCAAAGGTTTTTAGTAAGGCTCATTAAAGCCATCCAAACCCCGGTGGGAATTACAGTGGTTGTTGGCTTATTTTTAATTTTAATTATTTCCATTCTTGACTTGAAATATCTTGAGACCAATGATGGACGAGATGTTTTAATTGAAGCCCATGGACTAATATTTGACGTCTTTGTCTTTGGGGTCTTGCTTGCTTATCTCAATAAATTCTTAGAGAAAAGGCAAAAAGTTGAACGATACAAAGAAGAAATTGATGATTTTAGAGGATGGGACGAAAAAGAAGCTAAATACAGAGTTGTAGGTCTAATTAAACGACTTAATAAAATAGGGCATAGTAGAGTTAATTTATCCAATTGTTTTCTGGCACATGCCGACCTTCATGGAGTAAACCTTAACAAAGCAAATCTTAAGAATACAGATTTAAAAGATGCTGATCTAAGCAATTCTGATTTCACAGGTTCTGACTTTGGAGGAGCAAATTTGAAAGGAGCGAATCTTACCAATTCAGTTTTGAGAGGGGTAAACCTTGCCAATGCCGATCTAAGTGAGTCGAATTTAACCAATGCCAGTTTATGGAGAGCAAACCTCATGAATGCAGATTTACATGGTGCGGAGCTTTATAAAACCAATTTGATGGAAACAGATCTAACTAATGTAAATTTCGAAGGAGTAGATATCAGTCAGGCGAATATGGACAGGGCAAAAGTAGATACAGAAAATACTCCTATTAAATTGAAGTAACCAAACTGGTTCACTCCAAATATATTCCGGCTCACTCTTTTATTATTTATTTAGATTAAGAAGGAAAGTAAATTTGACCATAACCCAAAATTAATAGTCATGAAAAACTTTATACTTTCTCTTCTTATTTTAATCCTCTCTTTTCTTTCATTTAATTTTCAGGTGAATGGTAAGCATGGAATACTAAACGATAACGATCCTAAAATTCAATCATTAACCATTTATCCTAATCCAACCAGTGGAGAATTTAAGGTTCAAATTGAAAATACTGGTCATCAAAAAGTAAACATTACAATTTTCAATACAATAGGTAAAGTAATTCTCACCGAAAACTTCCATGATACACCTGCCAACTTTGGAAGAGATTTCAATTTTGAAAATGAAAAATCAGGATTGTATTTCGTCTCCGTTCAGGTAGGTGAAAAGACTTTTACCAAGAAAGTTGTAGTGGAATAAAAAATTATCTTTTCCAATCCAGGCAGAATGCCTTATTTTTTGAGACTTAGTTTTAAACCATAAAATCTTCCTAAAGAGCAACCTTAAATAGAATCATAGGCTAATCTACACTATGTTACAAGATTGACTATTATAGCTCTTTTGATCACTTAATATAATTAACCTGATTCAAAAAATTAAAATTTTTTATTCTAATAGTTATAAGTTTCATATTCCATTCCAACCAGAGTTAAAGCCTTTTAAAAACATTAGACCACGAAAGCAAGAGTTAAAACCCTTAATAAAAGGGGCTCCAGGCTGATATTAGAAAGGTCTTTTTCCAATTTCAATCGTAACACAGTTAGGTATTAGTAGACATATTGTCCGTTTATGGTAAGCAAAGTGTTCAACTCTGGTAAGCAAACGGACCATTTGTAACCGATGTTGTCACTCATTCTCTATAAGGAAACGGTTCGTCTCTATAAGGAAACGGACCGTTTCCTTACTAGGATTGTCGCCAATTCCTAGTAAGGGAATTTCTATAATCAATAAATGGAATGTTTGAAATTGTACTTAAAATGATTTATAGTTTTATTTAGTTTTGATAAGGTTAGCACCAGCAACTTGTAAACTGAATAATACCAAACCACCTCATCCAAATCGGTATCCCCATAAAATTCTTTGTTATAAAGACAAGATCTAAACTGGTGAGAGGAATTTGAAAGGTGATTCAGGTAAAAAATCATAATCAAAAAATTGTTCACCTCCTCTTTTTCCAGACTTTAGACTTCTGTATAACGGCTTCTGTCCTTAATTATTTAATGCAAGAAAGCCTAATTAAAGACCTTCCCCAAAAAGAATTAAATACAGTTGGCAAAACCCTGAAAAGATTATAGAAATAAATTTAAATGTATAGTCAATAAATAAAATATCTATCCGTTTTCCACTTAGAATTTTTTAATGAAACCAGCTAAATGTTAAACACAGTGTAGAGTGTAACATCATCTTATTTTTAAACAATTGAGCTATTTTTTCTGACTATTCATCAATGAAAGATTCCCAAATAATAATTGATTCGAGGAAGTCTTCTTTAAGCCTCAATCTGAAGGAATTATTCTCTTATAAAGATTTATTTCTAATCCTAGCATATAGAGACTATAAAGTTCGCTATGCTCAGACTTTTTTAGGATTTACCTGGGCATTTATTCAACCATTTGCCACACTTTTAATATTTACGATAGTTTTTGGTAAAGCTGCAAAAGTTGATACGGGAAATGTACCTTACCCAGTTTTTGCCATTTGTGGCATGACAGCCTGGACCTATTTTGCATTTGTAATGAATCAGGCAGGTAGTTCCATAATTGGCGCTCAGGGAATGGTAAAGAAAATCTATTTTCCCAGATTAATTATCCCCATTTCTAAAGCGATGGTTGGTTTGGTAGACTTTATCATTAGTTTCATTTTTTTAATTTCCTTATTGGTATTTTACAAATTCATACCATCGTCTAACATAATTTATCTTCCTATTTTCATCTTTTTGGCAATGGTTTCAGCTTTAGCTGTAGGTATTTGGCTAAGTGCCTTAACCATACGGTACAGAGACTTTCAGCACATCATTCCATTTATGGTGCAATTTGGTTTGTATGCAACACCTATTGCCTATCCAGCAGAATTAGTAATTAGTTCCATGCCGGATTGGGTAAGTGTTCTATATTTTTTAAACCCAATGGCAGGTGTGGTAGAAGGATTCAGATGGGCCATTATAGGAGGAGCATTTCCATCAACATATTCCATCATTTCATTTGGGCTAACCATTTTAATATTCATCAGTGGCTTATACTACTTTAAGAAGGTAGAGAAGGTGATGGCAGATATTGTTTAGTTGTCTGAATTAGGATGATCTGGATTAATGGATTTTGGGATTGTTGGATGATTGATGAATCGATTAAAAAAAGACTTTGAATAAATAAATCCATTTTATCCTTTAATCGGATAAATCCGGATACTGAGAATATAAACTGTCTGAATTGGGATGACCTGGATTTGGGGATTATTGGATGTTTATAAATCAATTAATATGTATTAGCATGAATAAATCCATTTTATCCTTTAATCTAGAAAATCCGGATACTGATGAAAGAGGAAATTAATGATAATTTGACTTATAATATCATTGGATGTGCAATGAAAGTACATAATACTTTAGGAAATGGTTTTCAGGAGGTGATTTATCAAAGGGCTTTGGCAATTGAGTTATCAAATGCCAAAATTGAATATGTGAGGGAACTAGAAATTCCAATTTATTATGATGGA
>JAHQVQ010000012.1 GCA_019634305.1 Flammeovirgaceae bacterium
AAGGTAAGTTGAATTTGCTTTTTGGATTGAATGGCTCAGCTATTTTATTCCTCTTTGGTTACCTCATTACCTTGCAAAATACGCCTGTTTTTCATCCAGATCATTTGGCTAATTTGTTGGAAAAGATTACTCATTATCAGGAAGTAATAATTTCTGAAATTCAGGAAAAGCCTAATTCCAGAAAGTTTGAGCTTCAGTTGGAAAGTATACATCAGCATCATAAGACACATTGTGTACGAATTCGAGCCCAAAGCTTACTACTACTATCAGAAGGCTATACCCGTACTTGAAGTAGCGACTCTTTTATCTAAACGATTAGATACGATCTCAGATTGGTTTCACCACTATCAATCCGACCGGCATTGGAATTTGGAGGATAAGCCAGGTAGAGGCCGTAAACCGAAGCTAAATAAGGCCTTAAAAAAAAATAATTGAATATGTTGAAGAATGGGTTCCCAGGAGTATCTTTCAAATACAGAAATTGATAGCAGAAAAGCAGGTTAAGGTAAGTAAATCGACAATTAGCCGATTGTTGACCAACAACACACCGTTTATCAAGTTTACCAAGTATAAATCATACATTAGCAGGCTTTATGACTAAGAATTGTCGATTTTATGGGTTTCGTTTTCAAGGAGCTGCAACAGCAGCTACGACTCTTAAATGTATAGAAGAGTTTTTAAAAGAAATAACCAAAAAAACCATCATCATTTTAGATAATGCCGGAAGTGTTTAACTGTTTCTGTCTGGGGGTTTACTTTTAATAAATATTCTTTTGGTTAATTTTCCTGACTACATAATAATGGTTTTGGAATAATTGTCAAGGGTTGCCAAGTATTGGATGTTTTGTTACCCTTGACCATTTTAGGAAAAACCATCACTTGTTGGCTGGAAGATTGGCTATTACAATAATCTCTCAAAACTGTAAAATATGCTCCCATTTTTTAAAACTACTGTGACAAGTTTGAGGAATATCTAACTCAATTGGATCCGAAATACTTTTGAATATCATGGGTTTAATTTATACTCTCTTCATTTTATTTAAACAGTTTTCCCAATAAGCGTAGCAGGAGTACATTCCTCAATCAGAACATCTACATATTCTCCAATTTTATGATTATTTTTTGGGAATATAACTACCTTATTAGCTGTGTTTCGTCCTCTTAATTGTTCTTTAGATCTTTTAGATGCGCCTTCAATTAATACACGGAAAGTTTTTCCCACATCCAGTTTATTCCTTTCAAAAGAAAGTATTTGTTGTTTGTCAATTACTTCCTGTAGCCTTCTCTTTTTTACCTTAAGGGGAATATCATCTTCATACTTTTTAGCAGCTAATGTTCCCGGTCTTTCAGAATAGAAGAACATATAACTAAAATCGTATTTTACATAATCCATCAGGCTCAGGGTATCTTTATGTTCCTCTTCAGTTTCTGTGCAAAAACCAGTGATCATATCACAGGAAATACCACATTCTTCCCCTAATATTTTCCTTATTGAATCAACTCTTTCCATATACCATTCTCTGGTATAAGTCCGGTTCATCATTTCCAAAACTCTGGTATTTCCACTTTGAGCTGGCAGGTGAATGTACTTACAAATATTTTCATATTTTGCCATGGTGTGCAAAACCTCATCAGTAATATCTTTGGGATGGGAAGTTGAAAACCTTACCCGTAAATCCGGATCAATCTGGGCTACCATTTCCAGCAAATTGGCAAAGTTCACAGATTGAACTTCTACGCCTTCCTTCTCCTTTTTCTCAATCTGAGCTTTACTTTTTAATTCATCAATAGCTGACCATTTGTAAGAATCAACATTCTGACCTAAAAGTGTAACTTCTTTATAACCTTTAGCAAATAAATCTTTAGCTTCCACAACGATGGAATGAGGATCCCGGCTTCTTTCCCTTCCTCTTGTGAATGGCACCACACAGAAAGAACACATATTATCACACCCTCTCATAATAGAGATGAAAGCGGTAACGCCATTGGAATTTAGCCTTACAGGAGTGATCTCAGCATAAGTTTCTTCTTTGGATAAAAATACATTTACACCTTTTCTGCCATCATCTACATCCGCTACAAGATTGGGTAAGTCTCTGTAAGCATCCGGACCAACTACTAAATCAACAATTCTTTCCTCCTCTAAAAGCTGAGCTTTTAATCGCTCAGCCATACAACCCAATACTCCAATAGTAATCCCTGGCTTTTCTTTTTTTACGGTGTTGAATTGAGATAACCTTGCTCTTACGGTTTGTTCCGCTTTCTCCCGGATAGAACAGGTATTTAGAAAAATAAGATCAGCATCTTCAAAATTTGAAGTTGTGCCAAAACCTTGTTTTTCCATAATAGAAGCCACAATCTCACTATCAGAAAAATTCATCTGACAGCCATAGCTTTCAATGTAAAGTTTTCTCTGACCTTTTTCGGCACTATCCTTAGATATATTCACCACTTCACAAGCCTCCTGACTTTTTTTATCTAATATTTCAATGTCTTTTATTAATTCTGCCATTAAATTCCGGTACTTTTAAATATTGGGTAATCAAATCATTTTCAGCGGATTTAAGCCAAAACCCTTCTGCTTAATTTCAACCCGCAAAGATAATAATTTTGTTTCGGAATTGTGCCTAATTCGACCTTGATAGTCCTTACATTAAGCGTTTTTTGGATTTAACATTGTAAAAACCTTTGGTCTATCCAGCATAAACATAAAATAACTCTCCAACTTTGCTTTCAATTTGTACCGTAGGTGGTTATTGTTCTATATGATGTTCCAATATTGGCACAACAATAATATTTGCAAAATTTGTTTATTGGATATGAAAATATAGTGAAAAGTAAATAATAGTTATTCTTTCAATCAAAGCTTTTTCATTTAGAAGAATCGACTAAATTTGTAACTTGTCGTTAGGTTTAATTGCTAAATACGGATTAAGCCCTTATTCTTATCAAAAATATTAAATAAGGGTAACTACCAAAGAGATGACTACTACCCACTTGCAGCACAAAAAAGAAAACTCCAACTTTTAACCATGAAACTCCTTTCTATTACCTTCAGGACTTTGTTTTTATTACTCATAAGTTCTGGTACAGTTTTATCCCAATTGAATGAAAATAATTGCTCAGAGTCGGGTAGAGTTTATTCTTTAATTAGAAAAAATCCACTATAAACCATTAAGTTTAGATGATTCCCTATCCATAAAAACATTTGGAAGTAAATACAAAGTTGTTTGAGGAAAAAGATGACATGATTAAGGAATATAATAAAGTAAGTGATAGTTTCCTGAATAAAAATGTGCCTTAATTTTCCTTTTAAAAGTAGAAAATAAATAGGTTGAAAAATGAAGGTTAGTTTTGTTGTCTTCACTTTTGTGGTCACCCTTTCTTCTCTTTTAACTCGCTAATCAAACTTTCAAAGAGTTCACATTGTCTGGTGAAATTGTAGGTGGATTTTACATAATCTACCCCCTTTGATGCCAGGGTACTTGTTAAAAGTTCATCCTCAATTAATTCTTCCAGACAGTTGGATAAGACTTTTGCGTCTCTGGGGGGAAATACCAATCCATAATCTCCACTTTTCAGGATTTCCTTTGTTCCCAAATGGTTAGTGCCTACCACAGGAACTCCACAGGCAAGTGCCTCCACCGTTACCATTCCAAAGGTTTCAGCTGGAGAAGCCATTACAAAAATATTCATTGCCTTGTAGGCTGTTTCTACATCTTTGCTAAAAGGGCGGAAATAGAGATGATTTTTAAGATCATATTCTACAGCCAATGCCTCAAGGGAATTTAAATATTTTGAGTTCTTATCTTCTTCTTTTACACCGCAAATTAACCCTTTAATTTCTATGCCTTTTTTTTGTAATTCTCCTAAAGCTTCAATAAAATAAGCATGACCTTTTTGATGGTCCATTCGCCCGACCATTCCTATAATAAGTTCATTTTGTGGGACTTCCAACTTTTCTCTGGCTTCCTCCATCGTCATGGTGTTTTCAGAAAATCGATTGACATCTATACAAAGAGGAATCTCTTTAATTTTGTTGGGATCAATGTTAGTTCTTTCTTTTACCTGATTGGCAAGTACTTCTAAAGGTGTTACCCAGGCATCCAGGGATTTATAGATATAAGTGTGCCAGAAATCTTTTTTATTTATGCCTAATTCTATCTGCTGATGATAGATAAGCAGTGTATTCCCCACCCCAAATTTCTTGGTGAGTACACCAAGCTTTATATCCTGATTTACACCAAGAATTAAAGCGTCAAATTGTTCAGCTTTATTGGTTTTGGCTAATCTCATACATGCCCTCAGGCTCAGGTCTTTGTATTTGGCCGGGAAGTGAATGATGGGTAAGTGGGCTTCTCTGGAATGTTTGTAAATCGGATAATTTGCATTTGCAATTATCACCACCTCATGGCCTCTTTCAGTTAGCCATCGGGCCAGTTTATAATTATTAATTTCAAGTCCACCCCAGGATGGTGAATTACACAAAAAACCTATTTTCATCCCTAAACTTTTACTTTTCAATTCTTGGAAATAATTATTTCTGTCTATTTTTAGCCAAAATTACCTGTATTGAAGTTGGATAATAAAATAATTATACAAATTTAAACAGTTGAATTTTGCCTTTAATTAGTACTTGTACTTAATATCGAACCGCAAAAGTAAGAGAATAAAATGATAGAATATTTAGATAAGCTTGATAAACAACTTTTCTTATTCCTAAATAGTCTGCACAATTCTTTTACTGATTCCTTTTTTGGGTTTATAACCGACCAGGAAACCTGGTACCCACTTTATGCTTTGGTTTTAATTTTCATTTTCCAAAAGTACAAATGGCAAGGCCTATTTTTATTAGCCGCAATTTTAATTACCATTGGTTTAACAGACCAATTTTCGTCAGGATTCTGTAAACCATTTTTTGCAAGACTAAGGCCGTGTCACGATCTGGAAATATCCACTATGGTTCACCTTACCTTTCGGGGGTGTGGTGGGCAGTTTGGTTTTATTTCAGGCCATTCATCCAATTCATTTGCCATAGCTACCATATTTTTTCTGCTTCTAAGAAAAGAGGTGAAATATATTAGATTTATGTATTTATGGGCTGCTGTTGTAGCATACAGTAGAATTGTAGTTGGGGTTCATTATCCAGGGGACATCTTTTTTGGAGCAATTGCAGGGAGCTTAATAGGTTGGATGGTTTTTCAGGTGTTCAATAGAATTAAAGGGGAGAATCTACTTAGTAATAAGAAACAAGAGCTCGTTTGAAGGATTTGATTTTAGGTAAAAGAAATTTTTTTTAAACGGTAAATAATTATTAAAATTTTATTTAGATTCCTGTATCTTTTTTTACACTTTTGCATTCCATTTATTGCGAGGAGGGCGGTTTCCAACAAAAATTTGATGATTGCCGCTAAAAAACTTGTAAGATAGTTGATAAGGTACTAATTTTACTTGGAATAGTACAATTATTAACTTGAATAATATTATTTAATAAGCTAGTATTAACAAATTTTCCATTGTTCTACTGTCTTATCATGTAGTGAAATTTTTTAGAATTAAAAAAAATTATAAATTGCATTAAAACTTAATAGTAATGACTAAGACTAGAATCTTTTCTTTCAGTTTAATTCCTTTAATTATTTTTCTTGCTTATTTGCTATTTGACGGAATTTCTAGTCAAATTCAACTTGCCAAGGAGATTGCGGCTGATGAAGTAAAAGTAAAAACAAAATTAATGTTGATTAGGGATGCCGAAAAAGCATATTTAGCTAAATATGATGAATATACAAATAATATGGATACCCTAATCGATTTTATTAAAAATGATTCAATTTATATTACAGAGCAAAGGGAAATTATTACCGCAAGGGATTTTAATGATCCAAGGAAATATTTAGGTGATAGTGTTAGAATCGAAATAGATACCATTGGAATTGAAGCTGTAGTTCAAAATGTTTTTGGTCCCAAATATGCCAATTACAATTGGGATAAACTACCTATCATTCCAAGGTTTGAAAATGATCCGGCAGGTCAGGATAAAGTATTTGAAATTTTCTCAAGCCAAATTGAGAAAAGTGGTGTTATGATTGATGTAATTGAAGTAGTGGATAAATATCCATTGGATATTACAAGAAAAGAAGATAGCGAAATTCCTAAAAGAAGATTTTTAAGGTTTGGTTCAAGAACAGAGGTTACAACTTCTGGTAACTGGGAATAATTTTGGAAGACTTAATCCATAATTCAAAAAAATATAACCTTGTAGATCAAAAATTTGATATTAATCTGTTATCTCAGTACAAGCTTTTAATAAAGCTTCATAAAACTGGGGTAACAGTTTTTGTTGTTGATTCTTCTAATAGTAGATGCCTGGCACTTGAAAAATATCAGTATGAACCTGCTTTGTCGGATAATGCCCTTATCGTTAGCTTGCAAAATGTATGGAGTAATCATAACTTCTTAAATGCCGGATTCTGGAAAGAAGTGATCATCATTCCTTCGGATTTAAAGTTCACGTTTGTTCCTACTGAACTTTTAAGTACTGAATTAAAAGCTGTAGATTACCTTAGGTTAAATGCTCCTGTTAACCTTGCCAATTCTTTGGTGAAGCAAGTCAATTCTTCTGATTATAAAACTACTTGTTGTTTTTCTGTTGGGAAGTCTCTTCAAGAGTGGGTGAACAGTTATTATCCTACTATTAATACAAAAATTATCCATAATAATACCTGTTTTTTATGGGGCTTATTTAAGCTTAACCAAGGCAAAAAGAAAAGGCTTTTTTTGAATGTTGAAGGAGATATTGTTACGGTTGTATCTTTAGATGGGAAAAATTTAAGATACATAAACTCCTTTGAATTTCATTCTGAGAGTGATTTTGTTTACTATATTATGCTAGTTATTCAGGAATTGGATATTCCTGCTAAAGAGGTTGATGTGAAAGTTTGGGGAAGCTTAGATGAAGAAGCCAATTATATACCTGAATTGAAAAAATATATTAAGCAAGTACAAATGGGGGTTCGGCCATCCGGATTAAAATTCAACTACCAGTTCGATGAAATTCCAGAGTTCCATAATTTTGATTTACTAGGGGCCTACAATTTGAGTGTTTAGAGTATTTATTGTTAATCTATCTTTTTTTACCAACTATTTCTCAAATTCCTTTCCGGGAAAATCCATTTTTCATGAAAAAAATCGCCTTATTTCCAGGATCTTTTGACCCATTTACAAAAGGGCATGCTGATGTTGTAAGAAGAGGGAGAAAGATTTTCGATGAAATAATAATTTCGATAGGCTTTAACCAAAACAAACATAAGAGGGAGTTTGATATTGATTTAATGATCCAGAAAATTGAGGATGCATTTTCAGATGATCCTGGGATTAAAGTAATTACCTATAATGAATTAACAGCTCACCTGGCACAGAAATACAAGGCTCATTTTTTATTGAGAGGTCTTAGAAATACTACAGACTTTGAATATGAAAATAGCATAGCACAAATCAACTCGCATATTTTTGAAAACTTAGAAACGGTATTTTTAATTACTTCCCCAGAGTATGCTTATATAAGTTCATCCATAGTAAGGGAGATATATAAATATGGGCAGAATATCGAAGATTTTATTCCTTATAAGTTGTAGATTCCCTTCCAGAAACCATGTACCCTTAAAGAAGTGAAAAATCCCAATTTTATTTAAAAAATTGCTTTTTTTTCATGCTATTATAATGTTTTAAATAAATTAGTGAAAATTACATTAGTTTACTCAAAATTAGTGTTAATTTGAAAACCTTATCCAATAAACATACATAATAATGGCATATTTAGAACCCGCTCCTATTAAAGACAAGGAGAACCCATTTGAATCGATGATGTCTCGGTTTCATACGGCAGCGCAAAAGTTAGGGCTGGATGATGAAACTTATGAAATTTTAAAATCACCAACCAAACAGGTTATAGTTACCCTTCCAATTACCATGGATGATGGGAGCAAAAAAGTTTTTGAAGGTTATAGGGTTATTCATTCCAATACCCTGGGTCCTTCAAAAGGTGGTGTACGATACGACCCCGATGTTAGTCTTGATGAAGTAAAGGCTCTTGCTGCCTGGATGACCTGGAAATGTGCCGTGGTAGATATTCCATATGGTGGTGCCAAAGGTGGAATAAGGTGTAAACCCTGGACCATGTCAGCAGGTGAATTAGAAAGATTAACCAGGGCATATACCGTTTCTATGTACGAAATTTTTGGACCCGATCTCGATATTCCTGCTCCTGATATGGGAACCGGCCCAAGGGAAATGGCTTGGTTAATGGATGAATACTCTAAAGCCAATGGAAAAACTGTTAGTGCAGTAGTGACTGGAAAGCCACTTGTGTTAGGAGGTTCTTTAGGAAGGGTGGAAGCAACAGGGAGAGGGGTAATGGTTTCGGCTTTGGTAGCCATGGAAAAATTGAAGATTAATCCAGCTCATGCAAGGTGTGTTGTTCAGGGTTTTGGAAATGTAGGGAGTAATGCAGCCAGTCTATTGGAAGACAGAGGTGTAAAAATAATTGCCATTAGTGACCATACTGGTGCTTATATTTCTGAAAAAGGAATTGATATAAAAACAGCAATTGAATTTAAGAATAAAAATAATGGTACACTGGAAGGGTTTAATGATGGAGAAAAAATTTCCAATGAAGAACTTCTTGAATT
>JAHQVQ010000115.1 GCA_019634305.1 Flammeovirgaceae bacterium
ATTAATAAAGGTTTAAGTGGAAGTTGGAGATACAGGTATTTACATGATATACCTGCCAATGAAGATAACAGTTTGGTGGCTAAAGGGTATTTTATTTCAGATGTGGTTGTAAATTATACCAGAGAAAATTTCCAAATAGGATTATCATTAGAAAATATTTTCAATTCAGAATGGAATGAAGCGCAGTTTGCCACCACCTCACGACTAAAAAATGAACCAGAACCAGTCACCGAAATTCATTTTACCCCCGGAACGCCCTTGTTTTTGAAAGGAAGTATTTCGTACAGCTTTTAAAAAAAATGTCAAGATGTTTATTATTATAGATTACTTACTAACTTTAAATATGCAGCTTCACTGATGGAAAAACAGTTAGATTTTAATTTCTAATATAAAAGCTATTCCAAAAATGCAGGAAACATCTGAAAGTGAGCTTGTTCTACGCTTAATGCAGAAAGATTGAAAAGCTTTGGAATATCTTTATGATCAATACTCTGCTGTTTTATTAGGTATCATTTTGAGCCCTCCATTAATTCTGAAGTAGGTGATTTGAAGGAAATTGTGAATGGTCCTAATCAGGATCAAAAACAGCTCATGGATTTTTAATGTACTTTAAAGGATATACCCAAGCTGAAATTTCAAAGGAATTTAACATCGCGTTATCAAATCCTTTTAGATTTAGTCGAAGAAATTTCATCCAAAGCGGTTTTCATAGTATTTTTGAAATAATGATGGTAGTGCCTATTATTTATTATCACCAATTAGAGCATGTTTAAATTTTATCCATTCAGCTGCAAATGAGCATTTATAGAAACTCATTTCGAACTGATCATTTTCGTCTAGAAAAACAAAACTTAAACAAACTCTTAAAAGTCTGGAAAACCCATACAGTTATCCATATTATTTTTTGAAAATGAAAATTCTTGTAGTCGAAGATGAACCTGAAATGATGGGATTGATCAAACAATTCCTTGAAGATGAAAATTATGTTGTAGAAGAAGCCTCTGATTTTCAATCAGGACTTGATAAAATAATATCCTATGATTACGACTGCATTTTGCTTGATATAATGCTTCCTGATGGAAATGGACTGGATTTATTGCAAGAATTAAAAAACATGGATAAAGCCGACAGTGTAATCATTATTTCGGCAAAAGATTCCCTTAATGACAAAATTAAAGGTCTGGATCTTGGTGCAGATGATTACCTGGCGAAGCCATTTCACATTGCTGAATTGAACTCTAGGATAAAATCTGTAATTCGCAGAAAAAAATCCGATGGTTTTCGATTGCTAAAATTGGAAAATGTGTCAATTAATATTGAAGAACGATTAGTCCAGGTAAATGGCCAATTAATTGATTTGAATCGAAAGGAGTTTGATATTCTAGTTTTTTTAATGACAAACAAATCCAGGATTGTAAGTAAATCGGCTCTTGCCGAAAATATATGGGGGGATTATATTGATCAGTCAAACGATTTTGATTTCATCTATTCTCAAATTAAAAACCTTCGGAAAAAGCTTCGTAACTACAAGGCAGACGTAGATATCAATACAGTATATGGAATGGGGTATAAATTGAGTATTAAATGAAGCTGTTAAATCATACCCTGTTGTTTCTTTCATTGATATTGTTTACAACGGTTGGTTTATGGGCTTTTCTTTTTAATTCTCAGCTACTGAGACAGGTTAAAACTACAATAGATAAAGGTCTTGAAAATTATAAAATTGTCATAATTGACAAATTGAAAGATGATAGTGTTGTTATAGAACAAGAAGTATTTTTAGATAATAATTACATTGTCAAAAGTGTGAGCGAAGATTATGCACTCCAGGTACGGGACACTTACAAAGACACTTTAATTTTTTCTAACCTTAAAAATACTAGTTATCAAGTAAGGCTTCTTACAACTGCATTTATTGCTGCTGATGGAAATTATTATGAAATGAAGATAATTTCCAATGAATTGGATAAGGGTGAGTTAGTCAGCAAAATTATTATATCCTTGCTGTGGTTATTCTTGTTTTTGTTCGTAGGTACTCTTTTGGTAAATAATTTTGTATTGAAAAATACATGGAAACCTTTTTATGAGGTATTAATATACCTGAATGATTTCAGGTTGGATAAAAGTACTTATCGCGAACTTTCTGAAACGCGCATTCAGGAGTTTTCTTTGCTAAATGAATCCATCCAAAACCTGCTTAAGACAAATGTTGACATTTATAATAGTCAAAAGCAATTTATAGAAAATGCATCACACGAATTTCAAACACCACTGGCCATTGGGATTAATAAGCTTGAATTACTTGCTGGAGACGACAATCTGCACGCTGAACAAACCGAAAAAATTGGTGAAATTATTGAAGCTTTTCAACGAATTTCAGGTCTCAATAAATCTTTGTTGCTACTTTCAAAAATTGAAAATAAACAATTCAGTTCTGAAGAATTAGTGAATTTTGATGAAATTTTCTGCAAAATTATACATGATTTTTTAGATTTTTCAGATTTTCAAAAAATTAAAATAAAATACTTTAAAGAAGATACTTGCCTATACAAAATGAATAAAGATCTTGCTGAAATACTTGCAATGAATCTAGTGAAAAATGCCATCATTCATAACCAACAAGGAGGAGAACTTATTATTCGGATGGAATCTAGGTCTTTCACTGTTGAAAATCCGAGTGATGGCCCGAAGATATCTACTGATAAATTATTTAAACGATTTAATAAGAGCTCAAACAAGAAAGGTTCTACTGGACTAGGACTGGCAATTGTCAAGGCAATTACTGATGTTGTTGGTCTATCGATTTCTTACACCTACTGCAATAGGCATATTTTTAAAGTAAGTAAAGCTGATAAAATCTTTTCTTCTATACTCTAATAAAGAAAGCTATTTTTTCAAGTTTCCAAATTAATTCCAATTTGTTTCCAGATTTGTATCATTACTTTGCTTCAAAAGAATTATTTTTTGCATGAAACGAATTATTGGATTTTTAATAATTGTTTTTTTTTTTACTAGAAACACTTTTGCACAAAAAATCAGTCAGAGTAATGTGCCTGCTGTTGTGCTAAATTCCTTTCAACTAAAATTTACCAACGCGGAAGACGTAATCTGGAAACTTGAGGAAGGAACTTATCATATTAAGTTTGAAATAAATGATAAGTTCAATGAATTATACCTAGACTACAAGGGAAATGTATTAAAATATCATCAGGATTTATGGGGAAGCGAAGTTCCTGAAAGTGTGCTGAAAACCTTAAGGTCAAGGGTCAAATATTTTGATTTAAATGATGCAGATTTTTTCGAAGAAGGAGATGAAATCTATTATGAAATAAATTTTGAAATTGAAGATAAAGACCATGACTTCTGGATAAGTGAAAAAGGGAAATTGCTGAAATATAGAAAAGAATTAAAAGATAGCGAGATCCCTAAATCTATTGTGGACTTTATTAATAATAAATATGGAACAATAGAAATTGACTATTCAAAATATGTAGAAGAAAAGGGAAAGATTATTTATATAATTAGAGGTCAAATTGATGATAATGAACATGTCTTTACTGTAGATAATAAGGGTTATGTATTAAAACATAAAGAAGATTTGAGGGAGGATGAAATTCCAAATCCTATCAGTCAAAGTTTGAAGAAATTCTATAAAGACTATGATATCAGGGATGTGGATATGATAGAAAAAGGTGGAAAATCCATCTATATTCTGAGGATTAAAAAGTCCAGAAAAAATATCTATGTAACCTTTAGTCCTGAAGGTAAATTGTTGGAAGAAAAATAGGATTAAAAAATAATGAATAACAAGAACTAAACTATAAATTATGAAGAATATACTTTTAATAGCAGTTATTTTTATATCTCTTTCAGATTTGAGATCTCAGCAACTTGCATTTCCAGGAGCGGAAGGATTCGGTGCCTTTTCAAAAGGAGGACGGGGCGGAGAAGTTCTTTATGTAACTAATCTTAATGACAAGGGACCTGGAAGTTTAAGGTGGGCAGTGGAACAAGAAGGCCCTCGTACTATTGTGTTTGGAGTTTCTGGAACAATTGATCTAAAGACCAGATTAAATATACAGAATCCTTTTTTAACAATCGCAGGACAAACTGCGCCAGGAGATGGTATTTGTCTGAAAGGCGAAACACTTAAGATTTTAACTCATGACATCATTATTCGATACATTCGTGTTCGGGTAGGTAATGCAAAATTTAATGTGGGAGGTACGAACCAAGGTAAAGATGCTATCGACATTTCTGTGGGTAAAGATATTATCGTGGATCATTGTTCGGCTGGATGGAGTCTGGATGAAGCTGTATCCGCTTCAACCAAATTGCCTACCCTTGACCGGGTAACAGTACAATGGTGTTTCATCACTGAAGGATTGAATGTCGATAATCATGGATACGGATCCTTAATTCGTGGTACAGGAGGTGCAAAATACAGCTATTTACATAATCTTTATGCGCATAACAGGGGCCGCAATCCCCGTCCGGGGAATTACGATGTCAATCCGTATGACAAGGATCCTGATGGTTTGTTGCTTGATTTTAGTAACAATGTAATTTATAACTGGGGAGGAGACCATGCTGGTTACAACAGTGACTCAAAAAGTATTACAAAACTAAATTATGTAGGTAACTACTTAATCCCTGGATCAGATTCAGAAGCAACAGGAATTGCATATTCAACAGGGTCACCCTATAATAGTAGCTATTTTGAAGGAAATTATTATGATGATAAAAAACCTGAAAATCAATGGGAATTAGTAAAATTCCGCAAGAGCTGGACAGCAAAACAAATTAGTGATTACAAGCAGAACAAGCCTTTCAAAACAACATCCGTAAAGTTGGAAGATGCTAAATCGGCCTACAAGCATGTGTTAGAACATGGTGGTGCTTCATTGCCATTACGTGATGCAGTAGACAAACGTATCGTAAGTGAGATCAAAAACCGAAGTGGAAAAATTATCAATAGCCAGGAAGATATCGGAGGTTGGCCAATACTTAAAAGCGCTCCGGCTCCAAAAGATACTGATTTGGATGGTATTCCCGATGTATGGGAAATGAAAAACGGTCTTGACTTGAAAAACTCATCAGATGGAAACAAGGTGGCAGAGGATGGTTATACTATGTTGGAAAAGTATCTTAACCAAATGGTAGAATACAAAACTCCAGAAGAAAGCGATCATAACTGAGGAATTTGTTCTCAGAAGGAAAAAACCAAACTTTGCAAGACATACCATCATGTCTACCATTCAATTGAGGCACCGCATATGTAAGATCGTTTTCTTCAATTAAATTGGGAAGAATTACATTCTCTCATAAATAGTATTTCTATTTTTTTAACAGAAAAAACTAACTAAGCATGATTAAAATATTAGTAATTAACCTTTTGGTGCTTTTTACCATTGGGAATTTATTGGCTTTAGGTCAAAATTCAAAACCACGAGTTATTGTAATGACAGATGGTGAAATAGATGACCATAGTTCTATGATTCGCTTTTTAATGTATACTTGTGATGTAGAAGTATGTGCGATTATCGAAACAAATTCTATATTTCAGAGAGATGGGCATAGTAAAGAAGATTGGTATGAAAAACAGTTGGAAGCTTATGAAGAGATCTATCCAAACCTGAAAAAACACAACCCAGACTATCCAACACCCAAACTTTTAAAAGAAGTCAGTTTTATCGGTGATGAAGACCACGACCACCTGAGAGATTTGAGAGATAAGAGATGGGAACTGGTACCAGGCGCTGAAATTACATTTACGCCCGAAAACTGGGAAGATACTCCTGGGTCAGACAAAATTGTAGAAGTTTTACTTGAGAAAAACCCAGCTCCTGTTCATATTCAAGCATGGGGTGGTGGAAATACAGCCGCTCGTGCATTTTATAAATTAAAAAGAGAATACCCTAATGATTACATAAGGGCACTTTCTAAAGTCATAATGTATAATATTTGGTATCAGGATGGAGCAGGTAATTATATTGAACAGAACCATCCGGAAGTAACTATGCTTTATTGTGGCTCTTTTGCCGGCACATGGAATTACAAAAGTCAGCCAAGCACAAAAAGTTTTATTGCACAAAACGTAAAATCCGATCATGGACCACTTGGTGCACTTTATCCACAGGACTACATTAGCGAGGGTGATTCTCCTGCTTTTTTGTATACAGTGACTAATGGATTGAAAAACTACGAACATCCCACTTACGGTGGCTGGGGAGGTCGTTTTACAAAATTTGATCAACTTGAAAATGTCTATACAGATGCTAAAGATGATGGTGATGTGAAAAAATCACTTCGTAGATGGGTAGATGATGCCAACAACGATTTTGAAGCCAGAATGGATTGGAGCGTAAAAAGTTATGAAAAAGCAAACCACCCTCCTAAGGTTCAAATTAAAATGAAGGATATTGAGGTTAAGAGTGGAAAGGCAATAATCTTGAATGCTGGAAAGACTACTGATCCTGATGGTGATGAAGTTAAATTTAACTGGTGGTATTACAAAGATGCCGGCAGTTTTGAAGGTGATATTGATTTAAAAGATGAAGGTTCTGATAAAATCTCTTTAACAGCTCCAAAAGTGGACAAAACCGAAACAGTACACATTATTCTTGAAGTAAGCGACAATGGAAATCCTTCCCTAAAAACTTATCAAAGGATAATTGTTAAAGTAAACCCTTAAAAAAATAATTTTGAAAATCATTTACGTGTGTGATTTATATATTCTATACACTTTGGTAAATGACTAATAGGGGTTTAGTTTAATTTCTATATTGAGTGTAGCAAGTGAAAAAACTGCAACTGCATACTCCAAATTAGAAAATAAATGCGATGATAGACCAGATAGATTGCATTTACCACTAAAGCCGAATAATAATTTCTGGTAGGATTGACTACAGGTGTTTGTAAATCCTATCTGTTCTATTTTTGGAATTAAATTCTTTGGTTTATCCTCCTTTTAAAATTATTATTTGAGAAAAGGTCGTGGGCATTACTTATATTTATTTATCCTTTCATCTGATATGATACCACTCCAATTCAAACCAAAAGCAAAATCATATGCATTTCCTTCTGTGTCAACATAAACTTCCATATCTCTTGGTACATCTTCAAATTGTTTTTCTACAGTTGACATATCAGCTGGCATTTGGAATGGCAATATTGCAGAAGGTTCGGACTTTCCAGAAATTATTTCCATCAAGGCATG
>JAHQVQ010000116.1 GCA_019634305.1 Flammeovirgaceae bacterium
CCCTTCCGAAAAGATCAGTTGTTTAAACTTTTCTTCTACTACTGCCATATCTGCATTTATGGTGTTCAATTTCACCTTAGTTTCTTCTCGCCATGTTTCAGCAACAATCTTAGCCAGCAAGTTAGATTCCCCAGTTTCATATCTTAAATCAGCTACCTTTACCATCTCATCAAAATATTCAAGATACTGGGTAATAATTCCCTTTTTCTTCAAAAGCCAAATCCATTCGTAATAATGCTGCGTGACAGTTCTTACCAGTTCCCTACGATTATTTTCCAACTCCACTTCATAAACTTTCACTTCCTGCTTATTATATTTCACTTTAGCAGATTGCTCAAATGGCACCCCGAAATTTTGCCTTATAAAATACTGATAGTCAATTATTTCATCATTAATTTGACCTCTGTTATATTCAAACTCCGTATCCCCAAAATTCAAAGCTGACTTTTTATAATATTGGGTACTCTTAATTTTCAGTTCACCATCTTTTATTGTTGGATTATTAACTACAGCCATACCAATGGCATCCTCCAAAGAAATTGTTTTTAATTCCTGTGCATCTGAAAGGTTTGGAATACAAAATCCTGTCCCAATAATTAAAGTAATTATCCCTGTTTTGGCTGCTGGTTTTTTAAACCATTTTTGGAAAACTCCCGATTCGAAAAGATTATAAATAACTGGCAATACCAACAAAGTAAGGATAGTAGCCGAAACCAGTCCTCCGATAACCACAGTTGCCAATGGTCTTTGGACTTCGCCACCAGCAGAACTGGATAAGGCCATAGGTAAAAATCCCAGAGAAGCTACCAAAGAAGTCATAATCACCGGTCTGATTCGTAATGCTGTTCCTTTTAAAATTCGCTCTTTTAAATCAAGGACTCCTTCATTTTTTAATTGATTGAAACAGGTGATAAGCACCAGCCCATCAAGAACAGCCACTCCAAATAGCGCCACAAAACCAATCCCGCCAGAAATACTAAAAGGCATATCCCTGATCCAAAGGGCAATAACTCCTCCTATGGCAGCAAATGGAATTGCCGTAAAAATCATCAATGCTTGCGAGAAAGAATTAAAAGTAAAATAAAGCAATATGAAGATCAACCCTAATGCAACCGGAACAGCAAATTCAAGTCTTTCCATCGCTCTTTCCAGGTTTTCAAACTGCCCTCCATAGGTAATAAAATATCCGGGAGGCATATTAAGATTTTCATCCAGATTTATATTAATTTCCTCCACCAGGCTTTTTATATCTCTTCCTCTTACATTTATCCCTATGGAAATCTGCCGTTGTGTATTATCCCTGGAAATTTGCATAGGGCCTTCTTCTTCCCGGATATTTGCCACTTCCATAAGTGGTACTTGCCTACCATTGGCAGTTCTTACAAATAACTTTTCGTAAATTCTAGTGTCATTTCTATAGTTTGCATTTAACCTCACCACCAGATCAAACTTCCTTTCTCCTTCATAGATTATTCCAGCCTTTCCTCCTGCCATAGCCGCATTAATTGTAGCATTCAGGGCCTTAATATTTAAGCCATATCTGGCAATTTTATCCCTTTTATAATCTATAAATATTTGAGGAAGACCTTCCACCTGCTCCACTTTAATATCAGCAGCACCGGGAATGTTCTTTATTAAGGCTTCTACTTCATTTGCCTTTTGAAAGAGCAGATCAATATCTTCTCCATAAATTTTAACAGCGATATCAGATTTCACACCAGTCATTAATTCATTAAATCTCAGTTGTATAGGCTGGGTAAACTCAAAAGATCCACCAGTAATCACTTCCAGGTTTTCTTTCATCTTTTCTACCAATTCATCTCTTGTGCCAGCGCTTGTCCAGTTATCCTTTTCTTCTAAAGTGATCATGATATCGGCACTTTCAATTGCCATAGGATCAGTAGGAATTTCAGCAGTTCCGATTTTTGAAACTACATGTTTTATTTCTGGAAAATTGGCCAATAAAACCTCTTCCGCTTTAGTCGCTATCTTAATGCTCTCGTTCAATGAACTTCCAGGAGGAATATTCATCTGCATTGCCAAATCTCCCTCTTCCAGAGTAGGAATAAAAACAGCTCCCAGTCGGGTAAAAACAAATAGACTTAAGCCAAGTAAGGCAATCGCCATTAGCAAAACCATCTTTTTATAATCCAGCGCTTTTCGAATTAAAGGCTGATAAAGTCTGTGAATAAAATTATTGATTTTATCTGCCAAGGTAGGTTTATCAGAAATTTTCCTTTCCATAAAAACAGTGGCCATCATTGGCACATAGGTAAGGCAAAGAATTAGCGCTCCGAATAGGGCAAATGAAACAGTCATCGCCATAGGTTTGAAAGTTTTGCCTTCTATCCCCACAAGACTCATTATTGGGAAGAATACAATTAAGATAATCAACATTCCGAAAACAGCTGAACGCATAATATTACTGGCAGATAAATAAACTGTATCGTTCAATTCAGCTTTTGATACATTCTTGTTTTTGAATTTGAGATGAAGATTGTGAATTATGCTTTCCACCACTATTACAGCCCCATCCACAATGATCCCAAAATCTATTGCTCCCAGGCTCATCAGATTGGCCGAAACACCAAAAATATTCATTAGAGAAAAAGCAAAAAGCATAGAAAGGGGAATTACAGAAGCCACAATTAATCCACCTCTTAAACTACCTAATAATAACACCAAGATAAAGATTACGATCAACCCTCCTTCAATCAGATTATTTCGTACTGTTTTAATGACTTTACTAACCAATTCAGCTCTATCTAAATAAGGATTAATTTCGATTCCTTCAGGCAAAGATTTATTGATTTGTTCAATCCTGGCTTTTACATTTCCTATCGCTTCCGAAGCATTTTCTCCCTTCAACATTAAGGTTATCCCACCAACCACTTCTCCTTTTCCATCCTTTGTCATCGCCCCAAACCTTGGAGAATAACCAATTTCAACTTTTGCAATATCTTTAACTAAAAGTGGTAATCCTTCAATTTGCTTCACCACCACATTTTCAATGTCCTGAATATTTTTCAATAACCCTTCAGCCCGAATATAAAAAGCATAAGGACCAGACTGAATATAACTTCCACCTGTGTTTTCATTATTTATGGATAAAGCTTCCTGAATTTCATTTATGGTGATGTCATAACTCCTGATTTTAATAGGATCAATCGAAACCTGATATTGTTTTAAATAACCTCCAAAACTGCTTATCTCCACAATTCCGGTAGTACCGGATAATTGCCTTTTAATTATCCAATCCTGGATGGTTCTTAAATCTGTGGCGCTATATTTTGATTCATATCCTGGTTTGGTGTCAACTGTATATTGAAAAATCTCCCCAAGACCTGTGGTAATAGGCATTAATTCCGGACTGCCTAGGTTTACAGGAATTTCTCCTTTGGCAATATTCAGGTTCTCCCCCACTAATTGCCTGGCATCTAAAATTGGGATTTCATCTTTAAAAACAATGGTTACCACTGAAAGTCCAAATCTTGAAATGGAGCGAATTTCAATCACATCGGGCACATTGGCCATGGAAATTTCAATAGGATAGGTAATGAATTTTTCTATTTCCTGGGGTGCAAGAGATGGGGAAATAGTAACTACCTGAACCTGATTATTGGTAATATCCGGCACAGCATCAATAGGGATTTGCTGTAAGGAATAAATACCCCAGCCAATCCATAGAAAAGTAAAAAGGCCTATGACCAGTTTATTATCTACTGAGAATTGAATGATTTTATTGATCATTTAATGACTTGTTTTTATTTCCAATTTAGATTTTAGAAAATACCTTCTTGTAAGTAATGGTTTTTCCTGAGTTTTCTCAGATAGGAAAATTACGGAATGATAAAGTTGATCAAAAAATAATTTTCAACCAAAAACCCTAAAATTTCACAAGAATTAGCTTAAACAAGGAAAGTTGGGGGAGCTCTTAGTCCAGAGGAATTCCAATAGAAATTGGACTTAACTAAATAGTTATATGTTGGGAAATTGCTTGAATCATCAAACAAAGTCAACTGAGATAGAATTTTGAGGAAATCTCTATTCGGAAGTGGAGATATTAAATCCTGATTATTGATTTTGGATTTTGAAACTTCTCCTTTTACAAATTGCTGAAGATGATCGCCACCAAGATCGATAGAAAATAAATGTTCCAGCATTCCAAAAAAACCTTTGTCTCCATTATGACAAGGTCCGGATATAGCTGTTTCATTAATTTTATTATGGACATGAGGAACCATCATATGGCCAAGGAAGAGCACAAGTGCTATAAAATGAAAACCATATGAAAGTTTCTTTATTCCCATTAATTATTAATCTCTTTCAATACCACAAAGTAATGATATTTTTCTGTGAAAAAGAATTCTACACATTATTTATTCTCCCAAGCCTCAATTACAAATTTTTGGAAATTTTCACAAAATACTTTTACATCGAATTTTAAGGCATGTTCTCTAATTTTCACCTTATCAAATGATTGGCTAATTTGATCAAATTCTGAAACAGCTTCTTTTAATGATTCTACAGATTGTTCGTCAAAAAATAATCCGGTTTTCTTATCAACCACAGTCTCCAAAGCTCCACCCTTGCGATAAGCAATTACAGGAGTTCCACAAGCTTGGGCTTCTACTGGCATAATTCCAAAATCCTCATCAGCAGCAAATACAAAAGCCTTTGCTTTCTTGATTTTTTCCTTCAGGACATCAAACTTTTGAAATCCCATAAATTCAATGTTATCGCCTGCTTTTGCTTTGATTTTTTCAAAATCAGGGCCATCCCCTATTACCAGTAATTTTTTATCTGGTAATTCATTAAATGCCTCCACAATTAAATCAATCTTTTTGTAAGGCACCATTCGGGAAGCCGTTACAAAATAATCTTCTTTTTCAGCACAGAATTCGAAGCCACTGGTATCTACAGGAGGATGAATTACAGTCGCCTTACGATTATATACTTTTTTTATTCTCTTGGCAATGTAGGCAGAATTGGAAATAAAATGGTCTATTCTATTCACTGTAGATAAATCCCATATTCTGATATAATGTAAAATCTTCTTGGCAATAAATCCCTTCAGACCTTTATTCAATCCAGATTCACGAAGGTATTGATGGTACAAATCCCAGGCATACCGAATGGGAGAATGGCAATAACAAAGATGTAATTGATTAATATTGGTGATAACGCCTTTAGTAACAGCATGGCTATTGGAAATTACAATATCATAATCTGAAACATCCAATTGCTCTATGGCAAAAGGCATTAAGGGCAAATAATTTCTGTATTTCTTTTTAGCAAAAGGAAGCTTTTGAATAAAGGTCGTTTTGACATGTTTATCCTTAATATACCACTTCAAATCATCCGGCAGAAACTCCACCACACCCATCAAATCAGCATCCGGAAAAACATTCAGCATCTGCTCCAACACCTTTTCCGATCCAGAATGATCCACAAACCATTCGTGTACAATGACAATTTTTAAGTTTGTTATTTTAGAATTTCGATTTCCCTCCAAGGCTAAAAAATATTAAAGTGAACCATTGTATGCTAAAGTTAAGAAAATATCAGGAGTTCCTGAATATACCTACATCTATGGTTTATTATAAAAAGAATAACAGGCTTCAATAGTAGCCAATTTTGTTGGTTTTGGGAAAATAAATTTTGAATTTTCATTGAACTATCCATAATAAGCACCTTTACTAATATTTTTCTGTCACTTTATCTTCTCTTTTAGGTACTTGTTGAAAAAAAATACCCGATAACTTTTGAACAGCAACTTAAATATTTAAAAAACCAACATTTCACATTTCCTAGCTTCAAAAGTTAAGCGAAAGCACCATTTAATGAAACACACCATACTCTTTAA
>JAHQVQ010000117.1 GCA_019634305.1 Flammeovirgaceae bacterium
AATTTAGTTTACTACCAGATTCAAACTCATAAGTTCCATCAGGAATGGCTAATTTTTTGGTTACTGGTTTTTGTAGGTCGGTTTGGGTAAATGCAACCAACAAACCTGAAACTATTAGAAATAATGAGTATTTAATTAAATTAGAGGGGGTCATCATGATAAATTAATTTTTGATTAATATTTAAAAAATTAGTAGTAAGTAAACACTCCATTGTCAGTGAATACTAGGGGAAACAACTCAGTCCCCTAAAAAGTGCGAAGTAATTTGAATCACACAAAAAAAGCCCTTTCAGCTTAACTGAAAAGGCTTTTTTAATAAGAAAACAAAACCCGAAAATTACATTGCTGATTTTGTTGCTGTTAAATCAAATTCAACCTCAAACTCATCATTGATAGTTTTATCTCCCCATTGCTCAAAGCCTTGGTGAAACATCATGTCCCAATTAGTTCTGTCTAATTTGAATTTGGCTGAAGTAGAAATTTTGTCACCTTCCTGCGAAATTGTTGCTGGAATAGATACTTCTTTTTTGATATCTTTTATAGTTAAGGTACCATTTAAAGTGTGTGAAGCTCCTTCCTCACCTCCTTCTGATACCGAGGTAATATCTAAAACTGCAACAGGACTAAGTTCTACATTGAAGAAATCAGCTGATTTTAGATGATTTGTTAATTTGGTTTGCATTTCTGGCTTATCCTCGAGATCAATTACATAAATTGAATTGAGATCAAGTTTAATTGAACCTGCAGAAATATCACTATTTGAAACAGTGAAAGTACCTTCAGATAAATCTAAGGTGCCATTGTGCTCACCAGTAATTTTAGTAGCGTGCCATTTTACTTTACTATTTTCAGCATCGAAAGCATAAGTGCCATCAACAAATGAAGTTGCATCTTTTTCTTCCACAACTTCAGCCGATTCAGTTGTTTCTTCAGTGGCTTCCCCACTTTTTTTACCACTACAAGCAATTACAAAAACTGATATTAGGGCGATAATTGAAAATTTTAGCATTTTTAACATGATTGTTACAATTAATATTTAAAGATTTATTGAATTGTTAGTTGAACTAAGGTAGAATGATAGTACAAGTTTAAAGCTTAATTCTATCTATTCAAATTAATAAAGTATTGATTCAGAAAAAACTAGTTTGTCTCTTGTATAAATAAAATTGAAATTTTTCAAAAACCCAATTCCAATCCTAAACCCGAATTCAGATTACAATGTTTAAAAATAAGGATAACTCTGTATATTAGTTGGTGTCTTATTTTTAAGCAATGGAGATCTCCCTTTCTAATTTTTGTGTCGAATAATGTCCAGGTTTATCTTCCTGCCTCTGATATCCAACTTCTAAAAATAATAATATGAATTCTAAAAAATTAGCAAAAAGTGTTTTTTTAATCATTACTGTATTTTTTACACTCTCTTTTTCAGGAGAAAATAATTCTGTTTGTTATAAACAAAATTTTAAGTCAAAGAAAGCCCTTTCTGATTTCGAATTTTCCCAACCAGGTAAATGGCTATTATCAAAAAAGGAAAAGGGTTTTGCATTAGAATTTACCGGAAAAAGCGAAGGCTACCAACCTCCATTCAGATCTCCACATACAGTGGGTTTAATAAAAGGGAAAAAGTTTAAAAATTTTACTCTTGATGTTGACTTGCGACAAACTGGTAAAGAATACGGACATAGAGACATGTGTATATTTTTTGGATTTCAGGATCCTGCCCATTTTTATTATGTACATATTGCCAGTATAACCGATGATCATGCTAATAATATTTTTATAGTAGATGGCGCTCCAAGAACAAAAATTTCCACCAAAACTAATGAAGGAAATGATTGGGGTAAAAGTGAAGACTGGAACCATACAAGAGTAGTAAGAGATGTTGAATCTGGTAAAATAGAAATCTACTTTAAGGATATGGAAAATCCAATCATGACTGCAACCAATACTAAATTTGGAGAGGGAGCTATTGGTTTCGGTTCATTCGATGATTCCGGAATGATAGATAATATTCAAATCTCAGGAGATGGATGTATAGATTCGGACAACAACTTTTTCCCAAATTAGGGAGAAAGTTATTGTTTTAAAATGCATGGATATAATAGATATTATATAAAACAAAAAACTAGGCAGAAATACTTTTTGGTTTTGCCTGTGGAAATGGTCATAATAAGCAATTAATCTATCGCTAGGTTTTGGCTATTTTCATCCATACAAATCTTATTATATATAATCTCTAATGCAAAAATTAAATCCCTCATTTTTCCTTCACAATTTCAGACATAATTTAAGATAATCCAGGCAAGATTTTTAAATTGCAAATTTAAAATTACTATTCTCCTGTCAAGTCTTAAGTTTTGGGTAAGATTAACTTTGCACTAAGCCCGAAAATCTCAAAAAATGGCAGCCTAATCTCCAAAGATTTGAACATAGTAGTGTAGAATATGGTCAGTCTGGAGCTAAATCAAGGCTAAAATACCTAATGGGAAAGCGGGAAATAGAATTGATTAAACCATAATCACCCGAAATTTACCTCAGGAATTTAACGGTACTTACGAAACCAATGGGGTTTACAATAAAGTAGTTAACAAATTTATTCCACTCGATAGTCACAAAACAAAATATGTAGTGGAAAGTGAATTCCAATTCACAATAATTTATTTAAATTTAAGAAGTCAAACCAAACTACATAAACCCTATGGAAGCCAGTGTTACTAAAGCAAAGAATCCTCAACAAGCTATTTCCAGCGAAAGAAAAAGTATCCCGTGGTATATTTATTCTGCTGTAATTGCCACAACATGCATTATTACTGGTTTAATCTGGGATATCTCCTGGCATATTAGTATTGGTCGGGATGGGCTTTTTTCACCCCCTCATATATTGATGTATATTGGCGGAATTCTGGCTGGTTTTGGTGGAGGTTATCTAATGATCAAAACAACATTTTTTGGTTCAAAAGAAGAAAGAGAAGCTTCAGTTTGGTTTTGGTGGTTTCGATCTCCATTAAGTGCTCTATTTTTAGTTTGGGGAGCTTTAGCCATGATGACTTCAGCCCCATTCGATGATTGGTGGCACAATGCCTATGGTTTGGATGTAAAAATCCTTAGTCCTCCACATGCCGTTCTGGCTTTGGGAATGGTAATGGTGCAACTTGGTGGTGTAATGCAATTGCTGACTTACCAAAACCAACTTCAGAATACTGGTAATCATTCCCCTGAAATGGAGAAAAAAATCAGATTCTCCAGAATTTTATATATCTATACTATAGGAATGTTATTGGCTATTCTTTTCATTTTATCTACTGAATATTTAAATCGTAATTATGCCCATGCTTCTATTTTTTATAAAATTGGTTGTGTGATGTTTCCCCTTATTTTGGTAGCTTCCTCTAAAGCTTCTAAGTTAAAATGGCCTGCCACTACTGCAGCTGGTTTTTATATGGGCATCAATATGTTTATGCTTTGGGTTTTGCCTTTATTTCCTGCTGAACCAAAACTAGGTCCAATTATCAACCAGATTACCCATTATGTTCCTTACAAATTTCCACTTTTATTAATCGTCCCTTGTTTTTTTACTGATTTGGCCTTTCAAAAAATTAAAGATAAAACATTGAATGACTGGTGGACTTCCCTAATTGTAGGTCTGGTTTTCTTTTTTAGCTTTTTGATAACAGAATGGTTTTTTGCCGAATTCATGTTTTCTTCTTATGCTGCCAATTGGTTTTTTGCAGCGGATGCTCTTGGCTACAACTGGAATCCAGATTGGGAACATCGTAATTCATTTTATCCATGGTTGGAAGATAGTACAACAACCCTTTTAACTGGATTAGGTATTGCAGCCATTTTTTCTGTAACTTTTTCCAGAATCGGCTACTGGTGGGGCAACTGGATGAAAAAAGTACAGCGATAATCCAACACATTTCTTTTAATCATTGCTTTAACTCAACATGCGGAAAGTATTCATTATTCCAATTTTACTATTCATATATTTTTTGAATGCTGCCCATATTGGCAGCCCCAACATTGTATTTGAGGGAAGTGCTGGAGAATATCCTATTCTTGTCAATATTTTACCTCCAGAAGTTGTTCCAGGAACTGCTCAGGTATCTGTGAGGGTAATGGATAAAGAAGCCAGAGAAGTATTTATAAAAGCTGTTTATTACCGGTTTGGGGACGATAAAGCACCATCGGCAGATCCAACAGAAAGAGTTTTGGGAGATGATGAATTATTCACTGGCCAACTATGGCTAATGAGTCATGGCTCTGCAAGTGTAAAAATTATTGTAGAAGGAAGTAAGGGAACCGGATCAACAGTAATTCCAGTTCCAGCCCTGGCTTCCGCTCAATTGGAAATGGAATCGGAATTAGAAATTCTATTAATCACTTTAGGTGCCATTTTATTAATTGGCGGAGCAACCATTGTGGGAGCAAGTGCAGGAGAAGGCATGTTGAAGCCCGGAGAAAAACTAAATGGAGAGAAAAGAGTCAAATCAATTTTAATTGGTTGTTTAGCTGCCCTTTTGTTAGCGGGAGCGATAAAATTTGGGGCGAGTTGGTGGACTAGTGAAGAAAATAAATATCAAAAGTATATGTACCAACCCGTTGGAATTAGCACAGAAGTGGCCAAAATTGATACTAAAAATAAATTAACCATTCATCTTGAAGACAAAGGGCACTGGGATAGGAAAGCTGGGGATTTGGTTCCTGATCATGGAAAACTTATGCATCTGTTTTTAATCAATAAAGATCAGGGAAAGTCCTTTGCTCATCTCCATCCGCTCAAAGTGGATTCTGTGACTTATGATGTAATTCTGCCAGATTTACCTGCAGGTAGTTATAACACCTTTGCTGATATTGTTCATTTAAGTGGTTTAAGTGAAACGCTGGTTTCTGAGTTCGAAATCCAGGGAGAACCCATAAAAGCAGGAATGGGAATGTTAGTAGAAAAGGAAGTAAATCCACTTCCAATTGATGCAGATGATACCTGGTATGCCTATTCCAAACCAAAGGGTAATCAGCAAATTTTAGATAATGGGATAAAGGTTACCTGGAAAAATTCTGGTGGTAAAAAATACAAAACTGATCAAATTGAATCACTGAAATTTTCCTTTGAAAGGGAAAATGGAATGCCTGTCGTATTAGAACCTTATTTGGGTATGTTGGGGCATTCGGTGATTTATAAACAGGATGCTTCTGTTTTCATCCATTTGCATCCTATTGGCACAATTTCCATGGCTGCTCAGGAGGCTATCGCTGGAAAAGTTGGAGATGACGTTTCCCTTTGTCTTACCCTGGATTCTACAAACTATGATGTCCGATCACTTGGATTATTGGATCAGAATCAGATAACTACAATGCGTGATGATATTTTGAAACTGATGAATGAAAAGGGACTTAGCAATGAGGTTTCATTTCCTTATGCTTTTCCAAAATCAGGCGATTATCGTATTTGGGTACAAGTAAAAATTGACGGAGAGATTCTCACAACTGGATTTGATGTTTCTGTAGAAGAAAAGGAAGCTATCTAAGAAACATCACCATTAAAGATTAACCTTTGGTTTTTATCTTATATAAAAATAGTTTTTAGTAATTACAACATTCAATTATGTCAATAAAATCAGAACAAGATTTAAATGGGATGAAAAAAGCCTCTGAAGTGGTCGGAGAGACGCTTTATGAAATGAGAAAATTTGCCCGACCCGGAATTTCTACTCTTGAAATTGATGTATATGGATATAAAATTCTCAATAGCTATGGAGCCAATCCGGCACCTAAAAAGGAGTATAATTTCCCCGGATGGAATTGTATCAGTGTAAATAATGAAGCTGCTCATGGCATTCCTTCTAAAAGTGTGATCCTAAAAGAAGGTGATTTGGTAAATATTGATGTTTCTGCAGAACTAAATGGTTTTTACGGAGATAATGGAGGCTCTTTTGTAGTTGGGGAGGATATAAATAACCATATACCGCTAGTGGAGGCTTCTCAGGAAATCTTACTGACTGCCATTGATAGAATAAAAGGTGGAGTAAAAATCTCTGCAATAGGAGGATTTATTGAAAAAGAAGCAAAGAAAAGAGGTTTTACTACTATTAAGAATCTTACTGGTCATGGAATAGGCAGAAAATTACATGATTCTCCAAGGGAACTGCCTTGCTATAAAGACCGTTTCAATTTGGAGAGATTTAGGAAAAATAGCGTGATTGCTCTGGAAACATTTATCTCCACAAAATCGAGGTTTGTTCGCACTGCCAAAGATGGTTGGACTTTGTTTGCAGAGGATGGCAGTTTTGTAGCTCAGCATGAACACACTCTGGTTGTAACCGATGGCAAACCAATTATTCTGACCCATAATAATGGAATTAATTGAGGCAATTTTCTCTTCAATTATTGAGCAAAGTCTTTCAATAGTTGAGTTTTTAATTCATTTGGAGCCTGAATAATAACAGGATTTTTATCCTGATCAAGCCAATGCCTCAAAATTTTAAAATTTTCCTCTGAAATAGCCGTACATCCCGCAGTTCCTCTGTTTTCACTTTTCCAAATATGTAAGAAAATAAGGCTGCCAAGTCCTGATATATTTTCCCTGTTATGGTTGATTTCGTAAAGCCACTTATACTGATTATCATCCCTTCTAATAGTCTCAAAAGACTTAAAGTCAATGTCTTTTACTTTTGAAGTATCAATTACCTGATTGTAAAAAAGAGATGCAGGATCATCAATTCCAATATCATTGGTTGTAATTTGCCTATAATCCCACCTAACATTTCCCTCAGGATTTGAAGAATATCCCATCAATTGACCAAGGGAAAAAATACCGGCAGGTGACTTTCCAGCTCCCTCCTTTTTCTCTACAAGATTTATTGTTGAAATTTCCTTCTTTCCCCTCCCTATTCCAAATCCATTTCTCCCTATGACTGCTTTAAAATTAGCCACTTCTTTCCAGGTGGTTCCATCTTTTTCCATCAAAGTCATTTGGGCTTTAAAATCATACCAACCCTCAGAACTTACTGTGATTAATTGTTTGATTTGTTCTTGATTTAGAGATGCAAAACCATTCTCATTTTGATTGGGTTTGACCTGAGAACAAGCTTGCAGTATAATTGACAATAATAATATAGATAATATTTTCCCCATAATGTTATACTCTTTTCCTCCAACCTGCTTCCAAATTACCCGAAAATTTAACATAAACTATTTTGCTAAGTATATTTAATTCTGCACATCTATTTATTACTTAAAAGAGACAACCTTAGGATTAGAAACCCTCATAAACTTTGAGTTTGAATAAAATAACCAAGGTCCTAAATACAACTATAACATTCTCTAAAGGAAAAAAAAAGGGTTAGGAAAACCCTAACCCTTATAGATCTATAATTACTTTCTAATATTTAAATAGATTCGAAATAAATTAATGTCTCTCTCAACACCAATAAGGATTCTTCATCCCAGAAAGAAATATGATTTTCAATTATTTCTTTAATGTTCTCAGAGATTAAAGAAGTGGAATCTTCAGCTGCGCTATCTGGTTCAAAGGCTCCTACTTTGGTCAATTCTGTATAAGACACAACCGTATTGACCTGAATCCCATGCTTTTGGAATACTCCATGTAAGCGCTTTAATGCATATTCAACCTCACTTACATCCTCATCCTTTTGCACAAAAGTACCAACTTCTTCTAGTAATTGGTTAGCTAATCTTGTCAAATTTGTATTCGCAGGAATTACCATATTTTCTGGCTTTTCCTTATTTGTCTCATCCAAATCCAAACTCTCCAGTTCCATTAAGTCTCTGAATTTCATAATTTAATAGTTAATTGTGCTTGTGTGTTTTTAAGCTGTGTTTGATAAAAAATAGCCACTATAGCCATATTTAATAATGATAACTATAATATCTAATTAATGTTATTTAATCTAATCAATTACTATTCCGGTATTTTATTTTGAGATTAAGGAATTTTGAAATTTTAAGAATTTATTGTGTTTTTAGTTGATTTAATTTTGCCATCAGGTCGGAAACAACTTCTGGATTTTCGTTATACAGGTTGTTTTCTTCAGCAAGATCTTCTTTCATTTTGTAAAGTTGACCCTTAGGATCATTCGGATTAATTGATTAATGGAAAAGCAGGTTGGGTAAACCCTCCTGACCCGATTCCTTCAATCATTTTCCAGTGACCTTTCCGAATGCCAAATTTTCCCCCCTCCGGAATTATATACTAAAGCTGCTTTAACAATAGTATTTTTTTCCCCATTTAGTATTGACCAAAGACTAAAACTATCTTTTGGCCTGGGTTCATTATTAATTAATATACCCTGGCATATAGCAAAAAAATCAGTCAGACATATTGTCTGGTCACTTTTACTGCCAGCTTTTAGTTTTCCAAGATATTTTACCATAAATGGAATGTCCACCATCAAAAATTTCTGCTTTCATTCCTCTAAATTTGTAATTAGACCGGTGGTTGAATTCCTCAATAAATTCAGGCTTCCAATATCCACCATTATCACTGATGAAAACAACCATGGTATTATCTTCCAATCCTGTAGCTTTTTCTTTATAGTTAGATCATGACTTGCTCGGCCATAGCAGCCTCATATCTTCTTTCTACTTCAGGCCAGTTCACAACATTCCAGAATGCGTCAACATAATCTGCTCTTTTATTCTGATATTGTAAATAGTAGGCATGTTCCCAAAGATCCAGACCTAAAATTGGTACTCCTCTGAATTCGGAAACATCCATTACCGGATTATCCTGATTTGGTGTTGATCCAATTTTTAATTCATCGTCATTGACTACCAACCAGACCCAGCCAGACCCAAATCTGCTCATGGCTTCTTTTTTAAATTCTTTTTTGAAATTTTCATATGAGCCAAAAGAATCAGAAATCAGGTTAGCAAAGTTTCCACTTGGCTTTCCTCCTCCATTCGGAGACATAATACTCCAAAATAAAGAATGGTTATAATGACCTCCTCCATTGTTTCTTACAGCCATTCCATATCTGGAAACATTACTAAGAATATCTCCGAGTGGACTCACCTCAAGTGTTTTACCCGCTATGGCTTTATTAAATTTTTCAACATACCCCCTATGGTGTTTACCATAATGCACATCCATCGTTTCCTGACTGATAAATGGTTCAAGGCTGTTTGTGGTATATTCAAGTTCTGGAAGTTCAAAAAGTTTATTGGATAATTCTGTCGTCTGCATGGTTAAAATATGGTTTAAATTAAAAAAATTCTTTGGTTTATGTTAGTAGTTTATACCAAAAAAGCCGAAAAAACCTTACCATACCTCTACTGACCGTGATATTAATCTCAATAAGTCTCTAAATACAAAAAAGACTATACTTTAAATGAATCTTATCAAATATTAAGCTTAGGGACGTAGAATTCCAACCTCAAAAATGAGCATTGAATTCCACACTACAAGCAATTTTAATGCTATTGCCCTTTAATATCTTCTATCATTTTTTCCACTTCCCGGATTAAAACAGGAAATGCCGGGTAAGTCATTCCATGTCCATAGCCATCCATTTCATATATTTTTATTGACTCATGTCCAGCTACTTTCATCATTCTGTAGAAATAGGCATTTTCTTCATATCTACCCAGCAATTCCAATTCCCGATCACCAGTGATTAAAACTGTAGGAGGCGCATCTTTTCGAACATGGTACAATGGGGCCAATTCATCAATTATAGGTCGAGTTCCCGCAATTCCCCGTTCTTCTCTTATTGTAAAATGGGTAATGGTGTGACCGCTAAAAGGGATTAAACCTGCAATATTATTGGCATCAATTCCATGTATATCCAGGTACTTTTTATCCATTCCCACCATGCTCGCCAGATATCCTCCAGCAGAATGCCCTGCCACAAATATCAATTCAGAACTTCCTCCATATTCTTCTATATTTTTAAAAACCCAGGCCACAGCAGCCGCAGCATCTTCAATATAAGTTGGAGATTTTACCTTTGGACTTAGCCGATAATTTACACCAATTATAGCCAGCCCTTTTCCCTGCAATGCTTCTGGTAATTCTTTATTTCCACCAGTAATTCCTCCCCCATGAAACCATACGATTGTGGCATAATCCTTTTTGTTGTTAGGATAATAAATATCCAAAACACACCGCTCTTTTTTATAAGTATTACCAGCCATTTCCTCTGAAGTGTAATAAGGAATATTAGTTTTAGTAGCGTATTCAGCTTTCTGAGCAAAAAGGTTAGAACAGTACAGTAATAATAGGCTAAAAAATAAAAGTTGTTTCATTAGATTGTCATTTAGATACTTGATGTTGGATGCTAGATTCAATTATACTTAATTTTAGAGATAAGTACCAGTACTATTTTATATTGAGTACTTTTATCTCATTATCAAAAAGTTGTGGCACTTATTAAGTATATTTAATTCTGCACATCTATTTATTCCCTTATAAATTAAATCATCCCTACAATTAAAAAAATCTGCGTTGAGTAACCAAAAATTAGTGATATTAGATATTGATGAGACATTGATTCATGCAACAAAAAATCCTCCATATGAAAACTGGGATTTTGAGTTGTTTGATTTTAAAGTTTTTATAAGACCATTTTTAGCAGAATTTCTGATTTTTTTAAAAGATCATTTTAAAATTGGGGTTTGGTCATCTGCATCGGATGATTATGTAGAAGCAATTTCTAATATTATCTTTCCATTAGATTATCCTTTACAATTTATTTGGGGAAGACAAAAATGTACCTACAAACTGGATTACAATAAAGTAGACGATTCAGGATATTTGGATTATTATGAGCATTACAATTATGTAAAACAACTTTCCAAGGTTAAAAAACAATTCAAAATTCCTCTTGAAACAATTTTGATTATTGATGACTCTCCACATAAATGTATTCAAAACTATGGAAATGCCATTTATCCCAATCCATTCGAAGGAGATGAAGAAGATGATGAATTATTAAGGCTTCAAAAATATTTATTGAAATTAAAGGATGTGGATAATGTAAGAGAAATTGAAAAAAGATTTTGGCATTCTGAGGTTTAACTTCAAAACTAATAACTCCCAATTTTATGGAAATATAAACCATTTAATTCCTTATCAATTCGAGTGTTATCCCAGTATTTCTCAATTATTTTTAATTGTTCTGTATTTGGCTGAATGAGTATATTTTGAGCATTAACTACCCTTTTTCTTAAAAAATTCTCTATTAAAAAGTCTTGTACTGTATAAAATTTACCAGTACATCCACAAAAATATGTAATCCACTTATCATCATATTGGTCTGGTTTCCTTAATACTTCAGTTATATTTTTGTATTCTCTATTCAATAAAATAATAAATCCAAATCCTATTAAATGTCCATCATCTAAATCCATCATACTAAATAATTCTTCATTAGTAACATTATCATTTAACCATAAGTATCGATCCCATTGTGAGGGTTTTTCTGCTCCATCTCCAATTCTATCACACGTAATTCCATCATATCTTTTCATCACCCTTAGGGTATCCCAAACTTCCATTCTAAAACCTTCTTTGGGTAAAAACCATGACGGATTAATGGTATTGATGGAATTAAAAATCCAACAAAAAATTACTAGAATACAGGTGGAGAAAAATACAAACCTGTTAAATAATACATGGTATTTCTTTCTTTTTAATTGGATAGTTTTTTGTCTGTTTATTTTCCTCATGGAACAATCAATATTAAAATAATCTCTTTTAAGGTATAATTGACTTAAGAGGAAAAGGTACAATTAGACAAGCATTATTTTTTACCTTCCCCAATTCTGTGATTTACCAATATTAACACTATATTTGTATTGAATGCTTTAGGGGTGTTTTACCTAATTTGGGCAAAACTGAGAGCTTACCCTTTGAACCTGATGTAGTTAGCACTACCGTAGGGAAAAGTAATGAAAGACATTTCGTTTACTCGCTCTCCTAAAGTTTATTATTCATTTAATTATTTCCCGTTCCACCAGTTTTTTGGACTTGGGAAAGATAGTTTTTGCTTTTTGTATTATGAAGATTTTAGTGAACAATAAAGCTGTTGATCTTAATGGACTTCCAATTTTGGAGAATCTGATAAGACAATTGGATTTGCCCATAAAGGGAACTGCTATTGCGATCAACAATGAAGTGATTCCAAAGAATAATTGGAACACACAACAACTTCATGAAAATGACCAATTACTTGTAATTACAGCCACCCAGGGTGGATAAGTAAATTGGTTGATAATTTTAAAATATCCTGACCACTTGATAGGAGAAGGTTTATCAATGCTGGCATTTAACTTTTTATAAATTTTGATTTAAACTACTATGCGTAAAGACAGAATTCCATCCCAAAGCGTCATCACCAGAAAGCCATTTCCTGCTTCTAAAAAAGTATTTGTGAAAGGTGAAATTCATGATATTGAAGTGGCTATGAGGGAAATTTCCCTTGAAGATACTGTCCATAAATTTAATGGAAGTGCTGGAAAAGTGGAAAAAAATCCACCAATCACAGTATATGATACCAGTGGACCTTATACCGATGAGAATGTGGAAATTGATGTAAAAAAAGGTATAAAAAAACTAAGGGAGCAATGGATTTTGAATAGAGGAGATGTGGAAGAATTACCTGAAATTTCTTCGAAATACGGGTTAGAAAGATTGAATGATTCAAAATTGGATCACTTGCGATTTGAACATCTGAAAAAGCCTTTAAAAGCTAAGCCAGGAATGAATGTTTCCCAAATGCACTATGCAAAAAAAGGAATCATCACTCCTGAAATGGAATACATCGCCATTAGGGAAAATCAAAAAATTGAAGAAGCCAATAAAGAACTGGCTAAACAACATCGGGGAGAAAGTTTTGGAGCGAATACACCAAAAGGAAAAATCACTCCTGAATTTGTGAGAGATGAAGTGGCTGCTGGAAGAGCTATTATTCCATCAAATATCAATCACCCGGAATCTGAGCCAATGATTATTGGCAGAAATTTTTTGGTGAAAATTAATGCCAATATTGGGAACTCTGCCACTACTTCAAGTATTGAAGAAGAAGTAGAAAAAGCGGTTTGGGCATGCCGTTGGGGTGCTGATAATATCATGGATTTATCTACTGGGAAAAATATCCATGAAACCAGAGAATGGATCATCAGAAATTCTCCAGTGCCGATCGGAACAGTGCCAATTTATCAAGCTTTGGAAAAAGTAAATGGTAAGGCTGAAGATTTGACCTGGGAAATATTTAAAGATACTTTAATAGAGCAAGCCGAACAGGGAGTTGATTATTTCACTATTCATGCCGGTGTGCTTTTAAGATATGTGCCTCTGACTGCCAGTAGGGTTACGGGAATTGTTTCCAGAGGTGGCTCAATTATGGCAAAATGGTGTTTGGCGCATCATAAAGAAAGTTTCCTTTACACACATTTTGAGGAAATCTGTGAAATCATGAAAGCATATGATGTAGCCTTCTCTTTAGGTGATGGTTTGAGACCAGGTTCTCTGGCTGATGCCAATGATGCTGCTCAATTCGCAGAATTGGAAACACTGGGTGAATTGACAAAAATTGCCTGGAAACATGATGTTCAAACCATGATTGAAGGTCCTGGTCACGTGCCAATGAATATGATTAAGGAAAATATGGACAAACAATTGAAAGAATGCGATGAGGCTCCTTTTTACACTTTAGGCCCATTGACCACCGATATTGCTCCGGGTTATGATCATATTACTTCTGGTATCGGTGCTGCCATGATTGGTTGGTTTGGAACGGCTATGTTGTGTTATGTTACGCCTAAAGAACACTTGGGTTTACCCAACAAAAAAGACGTTAAAGATGGAGTAATTACCTATAAAATTGCTGCCCATGCTGCCGATTTGGCCAAAGGTCATCCGGGAGCGCAATACAGGGATAATGTTTTGAGTAAGGCAAGATTTGAATTCCGATGGAATGATCAATTTAACTTGTCACTTGACCCCGATACGGCTAAGGAATACCACGATGAAACCCTTCCGGCTGAAGGTGCTAAAGTAGCGCATTTCTGCTCTATGTGTGGACCAAACTTCTGTTCAATGAAAATCACGCAGGATGTTCGTGATTATGCAGCAGAACAGGGAATTTCTGCTGAAAAAGCATTGGAGGATGGAATGAGTAAAAAATCTGAAGAATTTGTTGAAAAAGGAAGTCAGATTTATTCATAAAAATTGGTGGCCTATCTATGGTGCAAGCGTCTCGCTTGTACCCCCTTATCTGGCTTAAGTATTAAGCAAAGCGGTTACTTGAGCCTTTTTAATAAAGGAAAGTTTGCAACTTTCCGGTTGATTGGCGATACAATCACCTTTCACGAACATCCTCGTTGCAAACAAGGATGATATTTTTTTACCCTGACGGCTATGGGGATAGAGGGAGGAAAAGATAGCTTTATTCAAATAATTCAGAAAATATGGAAAATGTACTTTCAATTGCGGGATTTGATCCCAGTGGAGGAGCCGGTTTGTTGGCAGACATCAAAACCATTGAAGCACATAAAGTGCGTGGATTTGGCGTGTGTACTGCATTAACTTTTCAAAATGAATCTGAATTAGAAGGAGTAGACTGGGTAGAAATTGATAAGGTAGAAAAACAGATTAGTGTTTTAGCCAGGCAACACCAATTTCCAGTGATTAAAATTGGTTTGATTCAGTTTAAAGATATGGAAAAGCTTATTTCCATTATCAATAAATTTCAGCCTGAAGCCAAAATTATCTGGGATCCGATAATAAAGGCCAGTGCCGGATTTGATTTCCAAAATGATATTTCCCCTAAGGCTATTTTCGAAATTTGTAAATCTGTATTTCTATTCACTCCAAATTGGAAGGAAATGGAATTGCTTTCAGAAGGACAATCAGCAATTGATGCTACTGAAATGCTTTCTTTAGCCTGCAAGGTTTATTTAAAAGGAGGACACAACCCTGAAAATAAAGGGCTGGATTATTTGATGGAAGAAGGGAAACTGACTGAATTTCCTGCCAAAAAAATGGACGTTCCTGAAAAGCATGGTTCGGGTTGTATTTTATCTTCAGCAATAGCTTCAAATTTAGCTAATGGAATTGATTTAGAAGACGCTTGTAGAAATGCCAAAGCTTATACTTTAAATTATTTGGAAAGTGATGAGGGTTTGTTGGGCTGGCATAAAAATCAAATATAAAATGATAGCAAAACTTCATTATATCACTGATACCCTTTCGGGGAAATCTCATGCTGAGCTGGCTGAACAGGCTTGTAAAGGTGGCGCTGGCTGGGTGCAACTTCGAGTGAAAAATCAGCCTGAAGAAATTGTAGAAAAATGGGCGTTGGAAGCTAAGGAAGTCTGTCAACATTACAAAGCCAGACTCATCATTAATGATCATGTAGCCATTGCCAAAAAAATTGGTGCTGATGGCGTTCATTTGGGGAAAACTGATGAGCATCCTGAAAAAGCCAGATTGTTTTTGGGAGATGAAATGATTATTGGTGGCACTGCCAATACGCTTGAGGACATTCAAAAACTGGCCAAATACAAAGTGAATTATATAGGTCTTGGTCCATTTAGATTTACAGAAACCAAGGATAATCTCAGTCCTATTTTAGGATTGGAAGGATTCAAGGAAATAATCAATCAATGTAAATCTTTGGGTATTGATATTCCTATTATAGCCATTGGGGGAATAAAACCTGAAGACCTTGAAAGTCTTTTGGAAACGGGTATACATGGCGTAGCCGTTTCTTCTGTCATTAACTTGTCGGATAATCCTGTTGCAACTACCCATGAATTAACAAAAAAATTAATTTGAAATGCTAACAATCGCAGATAAAAGTTTTAACTCGAGGTTATTCACCGGAACTGGAAAATTTAGCTCAAATGTCCTGATGGAAGAAGCTTTAATTGCTTCAGGAAGTGAACTGGTTACGGTAGCTCTAAAAAGGGTAGATATTCAAAATAAGGAAGATAATATGTTGAATCATGTTACTCATCCTCAATTCAATTTGTTGCCCAATACTTCCGGGGTAAGAACTGCCAAAGAAGCTATTTTTGCTGCAAAACTTGCCAGAGAAGCTTTAAATACCAATTGGGTAAAATTGGAAATTCATCCAGATCCCAAATATTTAATGCCAGATCCGATAGAAACACTATTAGCCACTGAAGAACTCGCTAAAAAAGGCTTTATAGTTTTACCCTACATACATGCAGACCCTGTTTTATGTAAAAGGTTGGAAGAAGCTGGTGCTTCTGCTGTAATGCCATTGGGAGCACCTATTGGCAGCAATAAAGGCCTAAAAACACTGGATTTCCTTGAAATTATTATTGAACAAAGCAATTTACCAGTGGTAGTAGATGCAGGAATTGGAGCGCCTTCTCATGCTGCTTATGCTATGGAAATTGGGGCAGATGCGATTTTGGTAAATACTGCCATAGCCGTTTCCCCAAATCCGGTACAAATGGCAATAGCATTTAAAATGGCTGTTGAAGCTGGAAGAATGGCTTATGAAGCAAAGCTAGCCAAACAAACCAAACATGCTGAAGCAAGTAGTCCTTTTACTGCTTTTTTAGACTAGTTGCCGGGTGTTAGGGATTAGTTGTTGGGTGTTTGGCATTCGTAATTTTCTGGCTTAAGTATAAGCGGAGCATCTACTTAAGCCTTGCAAATATGTGGAAGTTTGTAACTTCCAGTAATCCATCCAGTTACAACTGGATTTTATTTATAGGCTTAACAATTCCATTGTGGGTATTAAACTTAAGCCAGAGATAGAAATTTGATTATAAATTAAAAAAATGAGGGATTTTCGGGATATTTTTGATCAACAAAGTTGGGATGATGTAAAAGCAAGTATTTATGGTAAAACTGCGGTGGATGTGGAAATTGCTTTACACAAAAATGGGAACAGAGATTTAGAAGATTTCAAGGGTTTAATTTCCCCGGCTGCAGCTCCCTATCTGGAAGATATGGCCAGGCTGAGCCATCAAATCACACAAAAGAGATTTGGGAAAACCATACAAATGTATGTGCCTATGTATCTTTCCAATGAGTGCCAGAATATTTGTACTTATTGCGGATTTAGTCTGGATAATAAAATCAGGAGAACTACCCTTACCGATGCCCAAATTTTAAGAGAAGTGGAGGTGATCAAAAAAATGGGCTACGATCATATTTTGCTTGTAACTGGTGAGGCTAACAAAACTGTTGGGGTAGATTACCTTCAACATGCTATTGAACTAATTCGTCCTCATTTCTCACATATTTCCATGGAAGTGCAGCCTTTAGACCAACCGGACTACGAAACTCTAATTCCTTCC
>JAHQVQ010000118.1 GCA_019634305.1 Flammeovirgaceae bacterium
GATCCAATTTATTCCAACTTTGAAATAATCCCGTCTACCATTGAGGAAGAAGACCCAGGGAATTCCTTTTCATTATTAATGCTTATTTATGGATTTGTTTTTGGGGTGCTGATAATCAGGTTTATAAGGAATTTGTATGATCCTATTTTCCTAGTAAAACAATCCGAAAATCATTATGATGGGCGAAAAACTTTGATTTTATGTGATAAGGAAATTAGTCCCTTTTGTTTTATGAATTGGATTTTCGTGAACAAAACAGCCTATCAAACTAATAAAATTGAACCGGAAATTCTTACCCATGAATTTGCCCATGCTGTTCAAAATCACAGTGTTGATGTGATTTTAGTAGAATTATTAATTACTTTATTTTGGTTCAATCCATTTCTATATTTATACAGAAAAGCGATAAGGCTTAACCACGAGTTTTTAGCTGATGAAGCAGTCCTAATACAATTTAATGACCCCTTGACTTATCAAAAATTGATGTTGACCAAGGTGGCTCCTAATATAAATTTTGCCTTAAGTAATTCATTCAATTTTTTTACCACCAAAAAAAGATTAGTCATGATGACCGTTTCTACTTCTACCGTTATTCGGATTTTAAAGCAATGTACACTTTTACCCATTCTTACCTTAATCATACTATTATTTGGAGAAAGGACTTTTGCCCAATTAGAGGAGGAATGGGAAGGACCAAAGATTTTCAAAACAGCAGTAATTGAACAGGATATTGTTGCGGAATTTGAAAAGCTTTTAAAGGAATTTCAAGAGAAGGAACCGGATGAAATGTCAGGAAATAGAAGAAAGTTCTCTAAGGAAGAATATAATCAAATTCAGGCTTTGGAAAACCTTTACAAGAATATGAATGAGGCTCAGAAGGATCAATATTCGCGGTATTTTTTAAAAGTCTCTAATGATAGAAAAATGCCTTCTTTCGAGCAATTTGAATCATTTAAGGATGAAAAAATGTATGGTGTCTGGTTGGATGGAAAGAGGATAAAAAATAGTGACTTGAATAATAATTATTCTAATAAAGATATTTATAGATTTCATATTAGCAGATTAACAAAAACTGCAAAAAATTATGGGATTCATGTTTATCAGCTGCATTTATATACAAATGAAAATTATGAAGAACGGAAGAAAAATGGATCTTTAAGATATTATTTACTGGACTTAAAACAATTCTGCAATTAATCCCGCAGCTGATCCAAATATTTCTGCTCAAAAGATTGCCACAAAGTATTCATATACTTGCCTTTTCTCATATCCTTAAAGGCTTGTATAGGGTTTTCAATCAGTATTTTTACTTCCGGATATTTTCCGAGATCTACTTGGTTTATCTCGAATTGTTCTTTTACAAATTGCATTCTTTCCTCGAAAATATAGCCATAATCATTCAACCAGTTTTCAAAATCTTCATCATTTAATTTTAGGCTATTTTTCCTAGGTTGAGTAATCATTGATTTTGAAATCAGATTGGGCTCTGGAGAGGGTTTAGGCTTATTTTTCGGAGTAGAGGTGATATTGATTTGGTTTTCTTTTATTTGTTCTCCATTAAGCATTGACACTATTTCATTTGTTTTTTGAGGGAAAGAATCTCTACTTCCTGCTTAGCCACTACTGTAGCTAGATTATTTTTATTAATGCCAACAGCAATATTAATAAAGCCTGTGGATTCTTCTCCTGAAGCTTCCCAGGCTACTCCTATTATATTAGGATAGTCTTTAACTTCCATTTTTTCAGGAGAAACTGCTATCCCAAATCCATCTTGATTTCCTGAAGCTAAAATGTAATCGCCTAAGTTCACTTTCCCAACTACTTTCACTGGAACCTGGCCTAAAAAAGCTACTTTTTCAAATAAATGTTCCTTACCAGTTTCAGGCATATTGCCTACAATTATTGGGTTGGAAGAAATAGTCATAACATGGTCTGCATTTGCTGTGTTTTTAGAAATTTTCCCGGCATAAACGCCAACAATATCTCCCTCACTAAAAGACTCATTAGCATCAGCTTTTTCCAACCATTCAGCATAATCCGCCCCTCCAGTTTCAAAAGCAACACCTACATTTAATTCTGCATTTGCTGAAAGTTCAACCCATTGAGAATAGGCTTTTAAGCCTTGTAATCCCATGACCACTACTTCAGCAGCATCAAGTTGAGTTCCACAGGCGACTCCTTCGGCCAGGACAAATGCTTCAAACCGGCCATGGTAAAATCCCAAATGAATCGGAAACTGCTTTGTAATTCTGCCAAAGTCTGACCTTCAATTCTACCATGAATTCCAGAAGCATCTCTAAAAGTGATAAAATTTTTACTGGTATTTCGCCCTCCATCTACTTGTATGGAAATTCCCTGATCACTTCCCTGAACTACAAGGGGGTAAGAATTCACACTATTTTGACTACCATTAATATCAGCATTTATAGTTACTTGTCCATTCAAATCACTTTCTCCTTCTACAATTAAATCAGTCAAAGTGGACAAACCATTTACATTTAAACCCGAAAGTGTGGATAAACCATCTACATTTAAGTTTCCGGTAAAATTTGTATTGCTTGCATTAGCAACAGTTAAAAAGTTATTTAAGGTAGTTGTTCCATTTATGGTGGTGTTCCCATCCACCTCAATTGTACCTGTGGCGGTAATGTTTCTTTTTATTTCTCTGGGGAAGAAAACAGGTTGAATAAACCCCTGTTTAAGAAGCTTTCTTGAAGTGATAAAGTTACCTGTTACACTTGCCTGCCCTACACTTTGCTGAAAATATAGGCTTTTATTTTCATTATTAATGATATTGGAATACCCTGAACTTCCTAAGTTACTTCTTAAAATAAAGGGTTTTTGTGCCTTTAATTTAAAGCATAGAAATATAAGGACGAAAGAAAAATAATATTTCATGCCTTGATATAAAAATGGTTAGTCAAAAAATAGGTGTTACTAATGCCTTTTTAAAAAAATTAGCCTTATAAACTTACACGAAAAAAGGGAAGAGATCAATTTATGATATCCAAAGATTATCCTTCAATGATTCAATTTCAATTAGCCTTTCTTCTTTTTCATCCCCTATTTTTGCTGTTTCAATCATTAACTGGTCTAAATCACCTCTATATACTTTGATAAATAAATAATTTCCCTAAATTGAAATTTAATCTTATTCGAACTATTTAATGAAAATGAAAGATACTAACAATTCCCAACCTAAAAGGAAGATGGCTTCCTTCTTTACTGCCTTATATAAATTATTAGATTCGGCATCTGAAAGAATTGAAAATTTCTGCCGAGATTATTTCCTGAAACCCTTTAGCTGGCTTTTTTCAAGAGTCGATCCTCTAAGTTATACCATTGAAGGGACTGTGTTTAAGAAGATTCTTCAGGTGTCTATTTACCCCATTTTTATGGCTGCCACTTTCGTAATTGGTTTTAAACTGGTAGAAGATGGCTTTACAGTAAGAACATTCTTTGGAAACATTGTAATGTTCCTCATTTTCGGAGCTATTTTCGCCCCTTTAGAAAGATTAATCCCATTTAGTAGGAAATGGCTTAAGGATGATGAAACTACTACAGACATTATGTTGTTTTTTGGAGGGAAATTTTGGGGTGATTATATATCAGGACCTTTAAAATTGGCTACTATTTCCATTGCAGTACAGGAAATTTCTCCTGAAATAGGACAATCTATCTGGCCTACAAGTCTCCACCTGGTAGTACAGGTTTTAATATTACTTTCTGTAAAAGATTTTTTCAGGTATTGGTACCACCGCTGGATGCATGAATCGGAATTTATGTGGAGATGGCATTCAGTTCACCACTCTTCCACAAGGCTATACTGGTTCAATGGCACCAGGTCTCATCCACTTGAAGGACTAATTTCCAGTTTCTTGTGGGCAATACCTCTTGCATTTGTTCAGGCTCCGGTGGAAATAGTTTTTGTAACTGGTTTGTTGGGGAGAACTATAGGGAGGTTTCAGCACACCAATATGGATCTAATTCTTGGGCCGTTTGATTATATCTTTTCATCTCCAAAAAATCATCGATATCATCATTCAAAAAATATTGAGGAAGGAAATTCTAATTATGGGGGAGATGTTATTTTTTGGGATATTCTTTTTGGAACTTTTTACCTGCCAAAAGGCAAACAACCAAGCGATGAGATTGGAATTGGAGATCTTCCAAATTTTCCCAAAACTTTTGTTGGGTTAATGTTAGCACCTTTCAATTATGGAAACATTAAAAAGAAAGCAAGGCAACCAGTAGAAGAGGAAAAGGTGGTTGCTGGATCAACAGTTTAATTTTCATCTCCAAAAAATTCAATGACTACGTCACCAATAGCCTTAAATCCAGTGATTTCTACTGTAATTTGAGGTTGGTGGCTTAATGGTGATGCAGAGGGTTGGTGATTTCCGGCAAACATTTGCTGGATAAAATTTTTACCACCTTTTCTTTGTTTAATATCTCCAATTAAACAAACCAGGTTTCTTTTGATTTGAGCGTTTTCCGGGACTCTTATTTTCATATTGCCAATCAGGCTATAGCTCTCAATTCGGATATGCGTAAATTTTTTGGCAATGTCCCTAAGATCAAACATAGTATCTCCAATGCCCATGATTACTTTCATATTAGGTTTGGAAATATCCAGCTGAGTGAATTTTCGATCTCCAATTAAGGTAAAGTAATCTGCGCTATCAAAAGCATCCCTAAAAGTTTTTGCAGGGCTATTTCCTATATAAGGTTGTTGTGGATGTTGAGTTGGATTTGGTCTTTTTGCTGGAAAAATTTGATGAGCTTGGGGAAAATCATAAACAGCATTTTCCAATTCTTCTATAGACTTTGCCTCATTGGCAATTTTCAATCTCTTTTCATATTCAGCAATTTCCAGATCATTTTCAACAAAAGCATTGCCTAACATAGTCAAAACTTTTTCTTTGAGTTTTGGTAATCCAAAAACTACGGGTCTTTTTTCTTCTTTTTTACGATTTTCCTTGTAATTATTATCCATCAAAATAGGTAACGTCTGAATATTTATATTCAAAAAATTAGGATTATCCTGAATTTTAATTTTAAAAAAGTTACTAATGTTAATTTTCTGTTAGTTGAAGAAGGTTTTAAAAAATTACAATTAACTTCCAAAAATTTATTTACAATAAAACAAATTTAAGGTAAAATCGAACTTAATGATATTTGGCTTTTACATTAATTTCAAAATTCCTCAAAAGTGAATTACTTTAAAGTTACGCAAATGAAGGAAATAAAGGAAAAAAGTTTTTTACATATTATAAATTTAACCTACAGATTCTTCTCCTTTAGCTACAAAATAAGGATTTAATAAATTTTCTTTATTATAGACCACAGGTTCAGTTTTACCAAACTGCAAAACCTCTCCACCAGCTTCTGTTACAATAATCTGTGAGGCTGCTGTGTCCCATTCCATTGTGGGAGCAATCCTCGGATAAATATGAGCAGAACCTTCTGCAATGAGCATGAATTTAAGAGAACTTCCCATACTTACAATTTCAAAATTTTTCAATTTGGAAATAAACTGCGTAGTTTCTTCATTCATGTGTGATCTTGAGCCGACAATTTTCAGGTTTTCATTTGAAGTAGAGTAAGAAGCACAATTTAATTGTTTTGTTTCTCCATTTTCCCTTTTAAAAGCGCCATTAGATTTTAAAGCCCAATACATTTGTGCTTTTACTGGTACGTAAACTACTCCTAAAATTGGTTGGTCATTATGAATAAGTGCAATATTGACTGTAAATTCCCCATTTCTTTTGATAAACTCTTTAGTGCCATCCAGAGGATCAACCATCCAGAAATATTCCCATGAAGCTCTTTCCTCATAGGAAATGGCCTTTCCTTCTTCACTTAAAATAGGTAGTTCTGAATCTTTTAGTATAGCAATGATGGCTTCATGTGCAAACTTATCGGCAAGTGTCAATGGAGAATTATCAGATTTTGCTTCCGCTCCGAAATCTCCGGAATGATAAACCTCCAAAATTTTTTCTCCAGCAACAATAGCAACTTCCTTAGCTTTTTCTAACCAGATATTCAAAAAATTATCGTCCATATCATAAAAAATGAATTGGCAATCACCAGTACTGATGATTGCCATTAAAAAAATATTTTATATCAATTGGGAAACTATATAATCATTCCAGCTGCTACTGTTTCATTGGTAGATTCATCAACCAAAATGATACTTCCAGTGTTCCTGTTTCTTCTGTAACTATCAAAAAACAGAGGATTTGTAGTTCTTAGTTTTACTCTAGTGATATCATTCATGGCAATTTCCTTATCTTCTTCATTTCTGTGAAGGGTATTGATATCCACCTTATATAAAACTTCTTTAATCATTGCTCTGGCTTCATTACTAGTATGCTGGACGTAATACTTCGCTCTTGGAACTGGAGGCTTAGGGTTTAACCAACAAAGCATCACTTCAATATCTTGAGAA
>JAHQVQ010000119.1 GCA_019634305.1 Flammeovirgaceae bacterium
ATTTAGGTTTAGGAATATGGGTAAAATCTTTGTAGGCATTTACAAATCGTATTAGGGCAATACTTCTTCTTTGAATTGTTGTAAAAGCCTCCTTAATATCATCTACAGTTTCTGAGGTAATTTCAGCTGATCCAACTTTCTCCAAATCTTCAGGAAGTTCTTCTTCAAAAATTTCGATTAAAGTAGAAATTAATGAAGAAATAGGAGTAATTGAATTCATGATTTCATGGCGAAGGACACTGGTTAAATTCTGCCATGATTCCAGTTCTTTTTGCTGTAGTTCATTTTGGATATTTTTAAGGGAAATCAATTTATAAGATTTTCCTTTCAATCGAATTTCTGTTGCCTGAATAGAAACCTGTTGTTCATTACTTCTAAATAAGAAATTAGTCCCAGGGTCCATTTTCTGGATCATTTCAGTAAGCTGAGGATGCAAATCAGCCAATTCCGATATATTATGAATATTGTTTATATACAATAATCTACAGGCTGCAGTATTGAGCAATTGAATTTGACCATCCTGATCAAAGGATAAAAGCCCAATGCCTACATGCTGAACTACTGTATTGAGGTATTGCCAATGCTCTTCTGTTTCAGACCTTGCCTGTCTAAATGCCTCAAGTACTTCATTAAATGAGGCATTTAATTCCTTAAAACTTTTACCTAATTTATTATCTGCAGCAAATCCTGATGCAAAATCAGAATATTTAATATACTCCAAAAAACGCGTAAGTTTTCTATTAGTATTCTCTACATAATGGTACAGGTTAAAAGAAAGGTAAATGGCCAGAAATCCTATTAAAGCAGCACTTAAATACTTTTCCTGTTCAAACCATAAATAAACAAATATAATCAGGGCAAGGGTAAGGGAAATTACACGAATTCCTATCCCTAACTTAAAATTCTTAAAGTTCATATTTTTCTAATCTTCTGTATAATGAAGATCTTGTAAGACCCAATTCGCTGGCAGCTTTACTTATATTTCCATTATGTTTTTGCAAAACCTTTCTAATTAAAATTTTCTCTACTTTTTCCAAATCATAGTCCTCTAATGATATTTCCTCTCCACTTCTTTCTGTAGGCTTTTGCCCACCAGCCCCACTAAAGAAAAATTGTTCTGGCTCTAGAACTGATCCCTGACTCATGATAACTGCTCGTTCCATGGCATGTTGAAGTTCTCTTATATTACCAGGCCAATGGTATTTTTGCATCCTTTTTAGTAAAGCAGTGCTTAATGCTCTTACTACCTTATTATACTTTTTGTTATAGAATTTCAAAAAATGATCAGCCAACAAAGGAATGTCTTCAATTCTTTCCCTTAAGGGAGGTATATTTATTTCAATAGTATTTATCCGATATAATAAATCCTGCCTGAAAGACTTTTCGTTTACCATATCATATAAATACATATTGGTTGCACAAATCAATCGGATATTGATATTTCTTTGTTTATTCGAACCCACTCGGGTAACAGTTCTGTTTTGCAATACAGTCAATAATTTAGCCTGAAGTGGCAAAGACAAATTTCCAATCTCATCCAAAAAAATTGACCCTCCTGAAGCTGTTTCGAATCTTCCAGGCCGATCTTCCTTTGCATCGGTAAACGCCCCTTTTACATGCCCAAATAATTCACTTTCGAAAAGCGTCTCGCTTACAGCACCCAAGTCTACACTCATAAAAATTTCTTCAGACCGATGTGATTGCTGGTGAATAGCTTTTGCAATCAATTCTTTCCCAGTTCCATTTTCTCCTAAAATTAAAATATTTGCATCAGTTTTTGCCACCAGGGAAATTGTTTCAAATATTTTATTCATGGATGAACTTTGCCCAATAATTTCGGGAAAGGATTTATTAATATCAGAGGTAAGCTGCTTTTGCTTATTTTTTAATTCATCTAACTCTGTCCTGGATTCTTTCAACTTTATAGCCGAGGAAAGCGTAGCCAATAATTTCTCATTTTCCCAAGGCTTTAAAACAAAATCGGTAGCTCCTTCCTTTATGGTTTTCACAGCCATTTCAATTCCTCCATAAGCAGTAATCATTACCACCACTGCTGAAGGGTCAATTTCCAGAATTTTATCCAACCACAGAAAACCTTCATGACCGCTGCTCACATCCTTGGTAAAATTCATATCCAATAAAATCACATCGTAACTTTCATTATTAAGCAAATCAGGAATGTTTTCTGGATTTTTTTCAACATCTACTTGCAAAAAATGTCTTTTAAGAAAAAGCCTTCCTGCCCTAAGGATATCTTCATTATCATCAATAATTAAAATCTTCCCACTTTTATTTACCTTTTTGCCCATTGCCTGAATTTATTTTCTCTTACTACGATCTTTTCCGCTAAAGCTAATAATTACCTGTGATAAAATTAAAAAATTTAAGGACTTGTGGCATATTTTTCATTTGAATGTTACAATTACAATAATATTCAATTGATATTTTACAGACTAATAAAAATATTTAACTTTAATTTTTGGATTTGAAAAGCCTATTAGGACAACCTACATCATTCTATACTTTTCATATGGAATATGTTACCTTAAATGTTTCTTGAAAGGTAAAATATTCTAGGGTTTCCGCACCAAAATATTAAAACTTATTTTTGAGATTGCTAGAGCCTATTTCTATTTTATAGGTCCAAAGATAATTTTCTAAAAATGGCTTCAATTCCCTCTGGTAGAGGGTTATAAAATTTGGTAGGGAAACCCTAAAAATATTCAGAATATTTTTGAAATGCATAAAATTTACATAATTTTCAAAATTATGAATCCGAATATTTAATTCCAGGTCTAAAAAAATATTGAAAGGATAATCAATATAATAATTTCATTTTTTAATTTACTATTTATTTTTTGAGCTAATCATCTATGCGAGAGGCACCTATTATCACATTTGGATTTAAATTCGTAAACCGTTTTGGTTTACCAGATAGCCTGATACGTAAAATAGGAAGTGTAAGTAGGGATGGGTTAATATTGAATGACGAAATTATTTTTTACAGAGATATCTTTAAAATAGAGCGCCATCGCAATACCATTATCGTAGTGCTTATGCCCTACTCTACGGTAAGTAAAAAATTAAGTAAATACTTTTTTAAAGGATATTCAACCTTTGTAATTAACATTGGTGGGTTTGCTGATGAAGTACAGTCAATAATAAATAGAAGAATTTCTTCTGCACGAATAGCAGATAGCAAGCTGGAAATGACTGAAGAAGAAATTAAACGCAATTTCAAAAGCATTAACTGTCCCGTTTGTGATGCCAACATCAATTTAACGGAGCTTGTCCCCTCCGTATTTATTTATTGCCATTACTGCGAATCTGTATTTGACCATTATTCGAATCTGATTCCCGGTGGAAAAGAATATAGAATTTGTCCCGAAACAGGTTTATTTGATCGGGTAAAAAACTATTATGAATACCAAATGTATTTCAACCGCTATGAATTTAGGTTTAAACTCCGCAAATTCTTCTGTGGTGACACCTATGTTCATTTCATATTTGAACGAAATTTTTGGAAAAATTTTTCACTATTAATTGGTGTTCTTCCAACTGCAATAGAAAAAATAAGATCTACTTCCAACAGAAACCAAAATTACCCGGAATTGGTGAAAGCCAATATTGCAGCTTTAGAAGGAAGAATTCAAGAAGTGGAATTTCTCTTTGACCAAATGCTAATGAGAAATAAAAATCATCCGGGATTATACCTCAATCTTGGAATTGGGTATTTAGAAATTGAAAAAAAAGAAAAAGCTGGGTTTAACCTTAAAAAAGCTTTGGAAAGTTGCAGCAATTACCAGCCCGCTTTGGATTTGCTTTGGAAACATGAGCCCAATTTTGTTAAGCAAGACAATGTAATATATTAGAAAAAGTCGCTTTTTAAAGCGACTTTTCAATACCTAATTCCAAACCTCTCAATTCTGCCAGGCCTCTTAATCTGCCAATCCCAGAATAACCAGGGTTTGTCTTTTTTGAAAGATCATCCAACATCTGATGTCCATGGTCTGGTCGCATAGGAATATTTGTAACTCCTTTTCCAGCACTTTTTCTTTTATATTGTTCTTCAATAATGGCTTTTACTACTCCATACATATCCACATTTCCTTCCAAATGATTGGCCTCATAGAAATTACCCTTTTCATCCCTCTGGGTGCTTCTCAAATGTATAAAGTGCATCTTACTACCATTCCTCTGTATCATTCCAGAAAGGTCGTTATCTTCGCGAACCCCATAAGAACCAGTACACATAGTAAAACCATTAGATGGACTTTCAATCGCACCAAGTAATTGTTTTAAGTCACTTTCTGTACTTACCACTCTTGGCAAACCTAAAATTGGAAATGGCGGGTCATCCGGATGAATAGCCATTTTTACTCCGGCTCTTTCAGCGGTGGGAATAATTTCTTTTAAAAAGGCATATAAGCTACTTCTAAGTTCCTGATCTCCAATTTCATTGTAAGTATTCAACACTTTTTGGAATTCGATCAATGAATATCCTTCTTCAGACCCTGGTAAACCAGCAATTATATTGGCAGTTAGCAAATCGATGTCCTCTTGGTTCAAGCCATCAAAATAGTGTTTTGCGGCCATTTTTTGCTCTTCTGAATAATTGGCCTCTGCACCAGGTCTTTTTAAAACAAAAAGTTCAAAAGCAGCAAACGCATCCACATCAAATCTTAAGGCTTTGGAACCATCTGAAACTTCATAGGCCAGATTAGTTCTAGTCCAGTCAAGAACAGGCATAAAATTATAGCAAACTACCCCGATGCCGCAAGCGCCTAAATTTTCCAATGTGGTTTTATAATTATTTATATAGGTTTGATAATTCCCAGTCCTGGTTTTGATTTCCTCATGAACCGGAACACTTTCTACTACCGACCAGGTTAAACCTACATCTTCCAGTGTTTTCTTTCTTTTAAGAATTTCCTCTTTCGTCCAAACTTCTCCATTCGGAATGTGGTGTAAGGCCGATACAATTCCAGTAGCTCCAGCCTGTTTTATATTAGATAACGATACAGGATCACTAGGCCCATACCATCTCCATGTTTGTTCCATACTCATAATAAATTCTTTTTAAGCACGAGTGCCAATCAGATTTGAGCCATTTTGACTCGTTTTTAGGCACTTGCAGCAATTAAAACATAATACAAAATTACTTAAACTCCGCTATAAGCACTAAATCCACCATCAATTGGCACCACTATCCCTGTTACAAATTTAGAAGCTTCACTACATAACCAATGGATGGTTCCATTCAATTCCTCAGCTTCACCAAATCTACCCATTGGAGTTTGGGTAATTATAGTTTTGCCCCTTTCAGTTAAACTCCCATCTTCGTTAGTTAGTAATTTTCTATTTTGCTCTCCAATAAAAAATCCGGGCGCAATAGCATTTACTCTAACTCCACCACCAAATTTTAAAGCCATTTCTACTGACATCCATTTGGTGAAATTATCAATAGCTGCTTTGGCAGCAGAATATCCGACCACTCTAGTAATAGCTCTTTGGGCCGTCATGGAAGAAATATTGATCATCACTCCAGCATTATTTTCAGCCATTACTTTCCCAAAAACAATTGAAGGAAGTACAGTACCATTCAGATTCAAATCCGAAACTTTTTTAAAATCGTCTATGGAAAGATCAAAAATTGTTTGATCTGGGGCAATAGTCGCACCTGGCATATTTCCACCTGCTGCATTAATTAAGATATCAATTTTACCCCATTCCTTAATAATTTTATCTTTTGCAGCTTGAAGTTGACCTTTATCTAATACACTTGAAACTAAAGCTATTGCTTCTCCTCCCAATTCCTTTAATTCCTCTACACGACTTTCAGTAGCCTCAGGACGTAAATCCAAAATTGCAACTTTTACTCCCTGCTTAATTAGATGAACCGCCATACTTCCTCCCAATGCTCCTGATCCACCTGTAATAATTGCCACCTTTCCTGCTAAATCAAATTCCTGATTACTCATTTTCTTTTTTTATTATTTAAATCTTGTACTTCTATGACAATACTCATAGCTTAAAGTTATCAACTTTTTAAGAAAGTATTTTCACAAATTTGGGCTTGAAGGAACAGAAGAATAAAGGAAATTCAAAGAGAATGAAGATGATTATTTACGGGAACGTTTCTGAAAACGTATCCAAAATTTTATCTCTTCCCTTTATAGTTTAAAATTAGAAATAATTATCTTGGTAATTGAATTCTGGAATAAAACTATGAATGACATTTCAAGTCCTGTTTGTGTGTATGAAGGAATAGAATTTTCCATCAGATCATGGAAAAAAGGTGATGAAGAATCACTTGCTTACCATGCAAACAATAAAAAAATATATAATAACCTAAAAGATATTTTCCCACATCCTTACACTATAGAAAATGCTAATTTTTGGATAGAATTGGCTAATTCTAAAAACCCAATAATCGATTTTGCAATTGTGGTTGAAAAAAAAGCCATTGGAGGAATTGGATTTATCCAAGGAGAAGACGTTTACCGGTTGAATATGGAAATTGGGTTTTGGATTGGAGAAGAATTTTGGGGAAAAGGAATAATGACTTTGGCAGTAAAACAATTTGTAAAATGGCTATTTGAAAATTTTAAGGTAATAAGAATTTACGCTTCTGTTTTTGCTTTTAACAAAGGATCTATGAGAGTTTTAGAAAAGGCAAGCTTTTCAATGGAAGGAAGATTTAAAGATGCCTTAATTAAAGACAATCTAATCATAGATGAATACATTTTTTCAATTTTAAAAAGTGAGTGAAACAATTAATTTATCCAAGTGAGGAAAATTAAATCACATATTTTTTAAATTTAACCCTACAATTTTTTAATCAGGTATTACAATTTATCCTTTAGTAAAAGGACACTTTTTGATACAAAATCATTGAATCTCCAAAAATAAACAGAATCAAATGAACTATGGAGTTGGATTTAATCGGTAGGACAAAAGAAGAGTTGATAGAACAGATTCTCCGTCTGCAGGAGAAAGTAGAGAAGATGGAGAGTAAGCAAAAATCTTCTAATGGCTTAATTGAATCCGAATACTCAACCTATCCTGAGGTTTATTTGCCAAACCATTATATCGCAAAACATCAGCTTGATGGCCAGCTTATTTTTACCAATGATTTAGTAAAGAAGAGTTTTAAAGTATTAAAGGATGACAATTCTTACCGAAGGTTACAAGACGTTTTAATTCCCGAATTCAGGGTTGGGTATGATGTTTATATTCAAAAATTAAGTGAAACAAAAACAACCAGAGGCTATATTGCACTTATCGATCAAAAAGGGGAAAAACGAATTTTTGATTTTATTTCACACCTTATTACTTCCCATGAATACCCCTACATTTTAGGCCTGGCAAAGGATATTACCGAACAATTTAAAAAAAAGAAAATTCTTAAGGCTTCCAATATTTTCTACAAAAGTATTTTTAAGGATAGCCATAATATCATTTTTTTACTAGATGAATATGGAAGAGTAATAGATTTTAATGATACAGCACTAAAGTTTTATAAATTAAAAAGGGAAAAGGTAATTGGATCTACTATTTACAAAGTTTTAGATGACAATAATGTTCATATCAAAAACTCTCAGGAAGAACTTTCTACTATCCTCCAGGGCACCAATAAAATAACTATTGAAGGAAAAATAAGATCGAAAGGTTTTTTCGTACAAGAATTCGCTTTACAAAAGGGCAAATATTTTGACCAAGACTTAGTAATTGCCTACGGTAGAGATGTTACTGAGGAAAAAAGGAAAGAAAAAGATAATACGGATAAATACCAAAAATTAAAGGTATTGAATGATACTATCAGGAATATTTCCTCGGAAAGCGATATCAATAAAATTTTAGTGAAATCTATTAACATCATTTCTAAATTAAAGGATGTAATTTATTCTGCTATTATCTCCGTAAAATTTCCAGAAGCTAATTATCTTTTCAGAATAAATCTCCCTGTAATCATTGAGGAGCAAATTTTGGAGATTATCCAATCCAAAAAGTATGCATTGGTGGAGCGGCAACATCCTGTGGAAATTCGTCCATACACTATTAATACGAAACAGACACTAACCTATCTTTTTATTCCTGTTCATATTTATGGACAGGTAAAATATATTTATTATTTCGGATTGAACCCCGGAGTAAACAACCTTAAATTACAATTAAAATCATTGGTTGGGGAGATTAATAGCCATATAACTCAAGCCATGCTCCGAAATGAGTTGGTACAAAATGAAGTAAAACTTAAAACCCTTGCCAATAATGCACCATCTCTTTTAAGGATGGTGGATGTCAATAGTAAATTCGAATTTTTCAGTAATCAATGGTTAAAATTTACAGGAAATACCCTTGAGGAAGAAAAAAATGGGAAATGGTTGGAAAATATCCATCCTGAAGATAAGGAAATTATCTCCAAATTTTCTTCTCATTTTAAAGCTCAGAGTAAATATGAGGAAAGTTTCAGGCTCAAAAATATCGATGGGGAATACCGATGGATTCTGGAAAAGGGCACCCCATATTTCGATGACTCTGGTAACTTCAAAGGTTTCGTTACCTCTGGAGTTGACATCACTGACCAAAAAGAACAAGAACAAAAAGAAAGTTATGAAAAGATAGTCAGGTATTCTGAGGAACGACTTCAAAAGGCACTTGAGAATGCCATTATTTTTGCCATTACTATCGATCAATCAGGGAATATTAAATTCTGTAATCAGTTCTTTTTAAATGTTACAGGTTACGAATTAGATGAACTGAAAAATAATAGCCTTTTCGAAATTTTCAACCCTAGTTTAGAAAATTCTGGGCAGCTTCAAATAACAGGTTTTTTAGATACTTTCGAAGGCATTTTAAAAACTAAAAATGGAGAAAAACTTACCATAAGATTTAACTCCATTGTATTAAACGATAAATCAGGGAGTATATCCTCTATGACTATTGTAGGGGAAGATATCACTGAACAGATAAAAGTTACTAAAGTATTACACGAGACCAACCAACTTCTTCAAGACCTTTTTGATAGTGCCAACGACCTCATATTTATTTTCGATGAAAATGGAAAATTGCTTTTTGTTAATAACTCATGGAAAGAATCACTAAACTATGAGGAAGACGAGCTCAAGTATTTAAAACTTGAAGATTTAATTCAAAAAAATGCTTTAAAATCAGTTAAGGTAGAGTTAAAAAAGGCGAAAGAATTAGGTAATTACAATAATTTTGAAACTATTTTAATTAATAAAAAAGGAAAAAAAATTAATGTAAAAGGCACGCTTAGTTGTACAATTGAAGAAGGCAAGCCTTGTGTTTATAGAGCAATTTTAAATGATTACACTGAAAGATTAAAAGCTGAGAAATCTCAAAATCTTTATTACCAATTAGCAAAATTGGTGGAGAAAGGCACTCCTTTAAATGTGCTTTATCAAAACTTCCATGAATTGCTGGACCAAGCTATTGGAGTAGACAGTTTTATTGTAGCACTCTCCAATCAAAAAACTGGCAAAATCGAATTCCCATTTTATGCAAATTCTCATACACTTAGGGAAGAAGCAGTACCATTTTATGAGTTTGCAAAATATGCCGTTTCTACATTCGATCGCCCAATGTTCCTTTATTTCGATCGAATAAACAGAATTATTAAAAATAAAAATATTCCAAGACAGATTGTAGTTCCAAAAGTCTGGCTTGGGGTTCCCTTGAAACTAGAAGATAAGGTAATTGGGATGATCATAGTACAATCATATTCCAATAAAAACCAATACAATAAACGAGATCTGGAACTACTAACATTCGTTTCAGGTCAATTGGCAGACGCCATTCTACGCCATCAGCATGAAGCTGAAATAAGTAGCCAGGCAGCCAGATTAGAAGCCATTTTTGAAAGTGGTAGTCATTTAATGTGGTCAATTGACACCAATTTTAAACTTACCAAATTCAATAGAAATTTTACCGATACTGTATGGGATTATTATCATATTGCCCCTTCGGAAAGCACCTCTATTTACAAGATTTTCAAAAAGAAAAACAATCATTTATATCGGTTTTGGTACGAGAAGTATAAAGAAGCCTTTTCTGGGGCTACACAGCAATTTGAAATGAAGTTTGTAAATGATAATGGGGAAGAACATTGGAGAGAAATTTTTCTTAATCCCATCTATCATAACAAAAATGAGATATATGAAGTATCAGGGGTAGCACACGATATTACCCAGAAAAAAGTAACTGAACTGGTTTTGGCAGAAAGTGAGGAAAAATTCAGAAATATTTTCGAATCATTCCAAGATGTGTATTTCAGAATTGATTTAGAGGGCATTATTATTATGATTAGTCCATCAATTTATGAGATGATTGGAGAAAGTCAGATTGAGGTGTTAGGACGATCAATAACCGATTTTTTATTGAATGATATTAAACTCCAATATTTATTTAAGGAACTAAAAAAGCACGGAAATGTAAGGAATTTTGAAAGCCAGATTAGAAGTAAAAATGGCCAGGTAAAAAGCACCATTTCCAACTTTCGCCTCATCTATGATAAATTTGGTCAGCCATTTTCTGTAGAAGGAGTAGCAAGGGATATTACTAATCTTAAAAAAGCTACTGAGGATTTAAGAGCAGCTAAGGAAATTGCCGAAAAGTCTTTGGAAGTAAAGAAAACATTCCTTTCAAATATGAGTCATGAAATTCGAACTCCTATGAATGGAATTATTGGAATGATTGATTTATTAAATGAATCTAAATTGGATCAGGAACAATTTGAATATGTTTCTACTATCAAAAAATCTTCGGAAACTCTTCTGACTATTTTGAATGATATTTTGGATTTATCTAAAATTGAAGCTGGAAAAATGGAACTCAGAATATCAACCATTTCGCTAAGAAGATTGATTGATAAACTCTATGCATTATTTTCTCAACAAGCTATGGTAAAGGATACTGTATTAACCTATCATATAGAAGATGATGTTCAAGATGCCATAAAAACTGATGAAACAAGACTTTTACAGGTACTTTCAAACCTAACATCAAACGCTATTAAATTCACAGAAAATGGAAAAATCAATATCCATATTTCAAGAATTGATGGAAATAACACCTTTCAAATTTTAAAATTTAAGGTAAAAGATACCGGGATAGGTATTACAAAAGAAAACCTGAATTTGTTGTTCAAGCAATTCAGTCAGATAGATAATTCTTATACAAAATCTTATGGAGGCACTGGTTTAGGATTAGCTATTTCTCAAGAACTCTGCAGAATTATGGGAGGAGAAATAGGCGTTGAATCAGAATTTTATAGAGGAAGTATATTTTGGTTTACCATTAAAGCAGAAAACAGTACTCAGTCCAAAATCCCCACAACATTAGAGGTAG
>JAHQVQ010000120.1 GCA_019634305.1 Flammeovirgaceae bacterium
ACCCCTACCTATTAAATATTTTCCCAACTTGGATACATTTATTTTTTTCATTTTTGCAAAAAAAATAAAATGAGAGTAACTGGCTTTACTCTTTATCAGAAATGCAATTATTTATGACTATCCAATTGTAGAATCAATAACAAATTGAAAGTCAAATTAATAAATGCATATATAAATCATTATGGTTGAGCGAAAAACCTACGAAGTATACAAGAAAAGCAAAAAACTTTTCATAAGCTTTGGCATTCCGATAACTGGGTGAAAAGCCATGTAGCAGTCATTAACGAATTTGATTATTCTTCAATTGACAAATTGAGCCAGTTTTCAGTTACCTATCCTAAAGTGATGCAGGATAGGATAAATAGAAAAAACTGGAATTATGATTTTTCCTTCAGTAAAACTACTTTGAAAGAAAAAATAAAAAGGTTTTATGAAAAATTAAATGGAATAAGAATTGGAAAATATTATTTCACTGTCAAATAGTTATTTATTGCAAAACTCTGTCTCTTTAGTAGTAAGTATATTTAATTCTGCACATCTATTTAATTCAAAATTAACCATGTATTATTTTGCCATAAAAGGCTGATAGAGAAATTACTATTTCTCTGAAATAATAGCACCCGGTGTGAAGCACAGGTGCTTAAATTTTACCCATTCTACTGAAAAAATGGCATATTGTTACATAAAAAAGGACACCTCCATTCAGAAATGTCCTATTTGTTAAGTTTTAAAAGCTTAAAACTCTTCCACGTTTTCACCAGCTACCACATAATATCTAGGATCATCAACATCATCTATAATAATCTCATTAAATTTAGGACTTGCTTTCTTTAAAATTTCCTTACAATCTTCACTTAAATGAATAAGTTTTAAAAGTTTCCCTTGCCCTTCATATTTATCAACCAGATTAGTAATAGCCTCTACTCCTGAATAATCGGAAACCCTTGATTCTATAAAGTCAATTTCCACACTATCCGGATCATTTTTAGCATCAAATTTTGAATTAAAATCTGAGATAGAACCGAAGAATAACGGACCCCATATTTCATAAACCTTAGTGCCATCTTCCTTAAATCTTTTCCTTGCCCTAATTCTTTTAGCATTTTCCCAGGCAAATACCAATGCCGAGATAATTACACCAGCAAAAACAGCAATAGCTAAATCAAAAATTACAGTTAACGCAGAAACTGCAATTAAAACAAATGCATCTGATTTAGGAATTTTATTTAATACCCTGAAACTACTCCAGGCAAAGGTCCCGATAACTACCATAAACATCACCCCAACAAGTGCTGCCATGGGAATCATCTCGATATAGCTTGAAGCAAACAGGATAAAACATAGCAAAGCGATAGCGGCTACAATTCCTGAAAGCCTTCCTCTACCGCCAGAATCTACGTTAATTATACTTTGACCAATCATGGCACATCCGCCCATTCCACCAAAAAATCCAGTTACAATGTTGGCTGTTCCCTGAGCGACACACTCCTTGTTACTTCTACCTCTGGTTTCGGTAATTTCATCAATAAGATTAAGGGTCATTAAAGATTCAATTAATCCAATAGCTGCAAGAATTAAAGCATAAGGCAGAATAAATTTTAAAGTATCCAGATTAAAAGGAAGAACTGAAAACAACTCTGACTGAAAAGTTGGTAAACCACCTTTTAAGCCTGCGCCTCCACCATCCCTAATGAATGACCCAACGGTGCCCACATTTAATTCACCAAATATTGCTACCACACTCACTACAATAATAGCTGCCAAAGCTGCAGGAATTTTTTTGGTCAATTTTGGCAGGAAATACATAATGACCATTGTCAGAGCTACTAAACCTAACATGGTAAACAAATCAATACCTGTAAGATAAGATGTTACACCATTTTCTGTCTTTGTAAATAAGCCTAATTGAGATTTAAAAATTACAATGGCTAATCCATTTACAAATCCCATCATTACAGGATGTGGAATTAACCTTACAAATTTCCCCAATCTGAAAACTCCAGCACCAATCTGTATGAAACCCATTAGGATTACTGTGGCAAATAGATAAAGTAAACCTAAATTTTCAACCGGGTTTTCCATCAGTAACCCTCTTTCATTTCCCTGTGCAACCAGGGTTACCATTACTACCGCCAATGCTCCTGTAGCTCCGGAAATCATTCCGGGACGCCCACCCAGAACAGAGGTAATTAAACCTATCATAAAGGCGGCATACAAACCTACCAGTGGATCTACCCCTGCAACAAATGCAAATGCAACCGCTTCTGGCACCAAAGCTAAAGCTACGGTCAGGCCTGACAAAATATCATCTTTTGAATTGATTGACTTCTTTCTGATTAACTCGATCATTTACCAAATAAATAGTTGTGCTCAATAAATAGTAATTTGTGAAATATTCCAGGGAATAAATACAGCTGAAAAAATTCCAATTGCTGTGTACCATAAAACCCTAAAAACGGGCGCAAAGGTAGGAAATTTCACACGCTATCCCATTTGTTTACACAAATTTATACTATTAATAATTCATAATATATTTGGAAAACCGAATATGAGTATTTAAGATAAGCTAGAAGCCTTTATGAAATGATTAAATGGTCAATCCTCCATCGGCCGTAAATACAGCTCCAGTACAAAATGAACCAGCATCTGAAGCCAACATCAAGGCAAGACTGGCAATATCTTCTGGTTTACCAATATCCTGAATTGGCTGCATTTTAAAAACCTGAGACATGATTTTTTCATTAGACCAAAGTGCTTCACTAAACTTGGTTTTTATGAGTCCTGGGCAAATGGTATTTACCCTTATTTTATGCTTTCCCCATTCTTTGGCAGTCACTTTCGAAAGCATAATAAGAGCAGATTTACTCACACTATAAAGTCCCAATCCAAAACCTGGAGTAATTCCTTCAATACTACTTATATTAATAATTGCTCCTCCACCATTTTCTTTCATGATTGGATAAACCAATTTACTGATAAGAAAAGGTCCTTTCACATTTACATCCATTATTTTATCGAATGCCTCAGTAGTGGCATCCTCCACAGGCCCAAATATGGGATTTGTAGCCGCATTATTTACCAGAATATCAATTTTTTCGAAATTTTCCTTTGATTTTTCAAAAAGTTGCTTTACCTCCTCCATTTTACCCATATTACAGGCAATTGCGCCAACTTCTATTCCCTCCCTTTTAAAATCCAAAGCAACCTCATCTACCGCATCTTGCTTCCTGCTACTTAGGATCACTTTTGCACCAGCTTTTCCGAATAAATAAGCTATTGATTTTCCAATTCCTTTACTGGCCCCTGTGATAAGCGCTACCTTTCCTTTAAGTGATTGTTCCATGTTTTTTTGGATAAATGGTTGTCAAAAAATTGAATCAGGAAGTTATCATTTTTTTTTAATGATTAAACAATTTGGAGAATAGGATAATTTATGATTTTTATACAAAAAATAAGTTATTGTTATTATTTTTTTGAAAATTTGGGTAATTCACAAATCGATTTATAAGTAAATTATACTATTTTTGAAAATTCGAATTCTTTAATAAACTGAAATATTTTAAATTAACAGAGAAATGAAAAAAAGAGGATTGATTTTTACCCTAATCCTGTTAGCCTTGCCTCTATTAGGTTTTAGCCAGGAAGCAGAACCTACTATAAATACAGGAGATACGGCTTGGATGCTAATTGCAACGGCTTTAGTAGCATTGATGACACCTGCAGGGTTAACCTTATTTTATGGTGGACTTACTCAAAGAAAAAGTGTCTTGAATACTATTGGAATGAGTTATACTGCTTTTTGTACTGCAACAATTGTCTGGGTAATAATTGGATACAGCATTGCTTTTGGTGGTGCTGACGATCCTTATTTTGGTTCTTTGGAATTTTTATTACTTAGAAATATTCCTATCGATAGTGTAAGCGGAACTATTCCCACTTTACTTTTTGTAATGTTCCAAGGCACTTTTGCAGCGATTGCTGTAGCACTTGTAAGTGGATCAATTATAGAGCGTGTAAAATACTCAACATGGTTTATTTTTTCAATCTTTTGGGTAATATTAGTTTACTCACCAGTAGCACATTGGGTTTGGAGTGATTCTGGATTTTTATTACAACATGGTGATTTGGATTTTGCAGGAGGAACTGTAATCCACATTAATGCAGGTATAGCAGGATTAGTTTTGGCTTATATGTTAGGAAAAAGGATGGACCATGAAAAACCTGCAGCAGCAAAACCATCTTCTATTAAATTAATGGTTTTAGGTTCTTCTTTACTTTGGTTCGGTTGGTTCGGATTTAATGGAGGAAGTGAATTAGCAGCAGATTTTATCACTGCCAATGCCCTTTTGGTTACTAATGTTGCCGCTGCAGCTGGAGGACTTGCCTGGTTAATGATTGAATGGACAACAGTTCACAGAAAACCAACATTAATTGGAAGTGCTTCAGGAGTGGTTTCTGGTTTGGTGGGTATTACACCAGCCGCTGGATTTGTTGATGTAACTGGAGCCTTGATAATAGGTATTCTTTCAGGTGCCATTGGATACTTTGGTGTAGTTAAACTGAAAAAGATATTAAATTATGATGATACACTTGATGTATTTGGAATTCATGGCTTAGTAGGGATTTTTGGAGCAATTGCCACCGGAATATTTGCTAACCCTGAAGTAAATGGGGCAGCAGGACTTTTATATGGAAATCCTGGTCAGGTGGTTACTCAGATTTATGGTGTTGGAGTAACTATAGTTTTCTCAGGGATTGCATCAGCTATTCTATTTAAAATTGCAACCTTAATAACAGGAGGAAGCAGAGTGACCAAAAAAGTAGAAGAAGAAGGAATGGATTTAGCTTACCATGGTGAGGCTGGATTTAATATTTTAGATTAATAATATTAGAATATTTAAATTCGATTTGAATAAAAAGGGCATTTCACGATGCCCTTTTCTTATTTTAAAAGAATCATTAAAGCTCCAATAATCATAATTACCGATCCTAAAAGTCTCATCTTAATTTCCTTTTCTTTTAGTAGGAAAAACCCCATCAGTACATTTATCACAGATGATAATTGAAAAAGAGCCAAGGAATAGCCCACAAAAACCTTTTGAAATGTAAAAAGTGTGAACAATTGCATAATTGTAATGGATAGGAATAAACCTAAAAAATTTAGTTTTTGGGAAAACAATAAATTGAAATCTCTTTTTTTAATTTCCTTTTTTTGAAATAAATAAATAATTGAAAGAAATGGTGATCCAATAATCGCCCAAAATACCAATGTCGTTATCGGATCTGATAACAAAACCACTTTTTTTACAATTACAGCAGAAACGGCTGATAAGGTAATTCCTAAAATTCTGAACCAAAATCCCCTCGATAGGTACAAAGCAAACCGGTTTCCCTTGCTTGAAATATTAAGGAAATAACTTCCACCTATAATAATAAGCATTCCCAGAAGTCCCTGGACGGAAGGAGTTTCATTTATTAGAAAAATGCCAAAGAATAAAGCAATTATTGGTTTAAAGGCATTTAATGGTCCAAATAAGGATAAATCCATATTTTGGAGAGATTTAACCAGAATGAAGTTTCCAAAAGCATCAACTACCCCCACTAATATCATAAGTATCCAAAAATCATTTGGGATATTTCTGATTTCTAAAAACCAAAGTGCAGGAAGGGATACTAACGCAAGTAAGGAATAGGCAAAAAGGACAACAAAAAGAGGTGAGATCTGGCTATTGGTTAACTTTTTTTGAAAAAAATTGGAGAAAGGACTAGCAAATACTCTGATTAATATAAATATTAGGATCATTTTTTCGTGAAGAGGAGCTTTTTAAATTTGACTTTTTTCATTTTTAATTAATAAGCAAAAGTTATAATTAAGTTTACATTAATGACCATTTCATAAGTAATCCCACTAAAAATATTTGCTTTTTTTTCTCTGTTTAATTACATTGTAATAAATATTCTGAAGAAATAATAATTATTGTGCACGTCCGTTAACTTAACGTTGTTCAATAATTGTTAAGGTTGTTAAACTATTAACAATTAACCAATTAAGATAAATTTATTTATGTACCTTATAACATATGTTTGTAAGGATAAATTGAAACTATAATTTTTTTTAAATTCAAAACTTTATATATCATGGCACAACAAGTAATAGAAAAAGGAGATAAAGTCGCTGAAGACGAATACGGAATCCAACCTGCATACCCTCGCGAGTATGAATGGATGATTTCAGTTGGAATTGTATTAGGAGCTGTCCTAATAATTGGTTTTACCATTTTAGCTTATGCTGAGCTTTTCTAATGATTTTGAATTTTTGTTATTAAAAAAAAGCACCTAAAGCAGGTGCTTTTTTTTCCCTACTAAAAGTCATCAATATTTTTATACCCAAAATATAAAATCTGTTTTTTTGAGTTATTTTCACCCAAACCCTCCTTTCTCAAATCCTTTTCAATGATTATCAGTGATAAACTAACATTTTACATCCAACTCATTTGATAATCCAAGTCAACCCCTTCATATTAAGCAACCATGCTCCACACCGGGTACTATTATTTCCGAGAAATAGTAATCTCTCTATCAGTCTTTTACGGCAAAATAATACATGGTTAATTTTGAAATACTACTTAATTTCGGTTTAATCCTTAATCCCCCATTTGAATAAAACTGAAAATTGCATTAACTTATCCAAAAATTGAAATTAAAAACATGAAAAGCATATTCATCTTAATTATTACTTTATCATCTTTCACTGTAAGATTTGATTCTCCTTTTTACTCAGAAAAAACAACCCTCAAAAAGAATTATTTCCAGATTAAAAGAGGGACGAACATAAGCCATTGGCTTTCCCAAAGTAAGAAAAGAGGAGAAGAAAGAGCGAATTATTTCACGGAAGATGATGTGGCTTTTTTAGCTGAAAAAGGATTTGACCACATTCGGATTCCTATTGATGAAGAACAGATGTGGGATGAAGGAGGAAATCAGGAAAAAGAAGCCTTTGAACTGCTCCACAATGCCATTGGGTGGGCACTTGACAAAGAACTTAAGGTAATTGTAGACTTACATATTCTGCGTTCTCATCATTTTAATAATGAAGAAAAACCACTTTGGACCGACCCCAAAGCTCAGGAAGGATTTTTTCAATGTTGGAAGGAACTTTCAGCTGAATTAAAAAAATATCCTAACGAAAATCTGGCTTATGAATTAATGAATGAGCCAGTGGCAGATGATCCGGACGATTGGAACAAGTTAATAGCAAAAGGAATCACTGTGGTCAGGGAAAATGAACCAGAAAGAAAAATCTTCATTGGCTCGAACCGTTGGCAATCCACAGAGTCTTTTGGTGATCTGGTACTTCCTGAGGACGATAAAAACATTGTGGTGAGTTTTCATTTTTATGAGCCTTTTTTAGTAACCCATCACCAGGCCAGTTGGACAAAAATTGGGGCTTACAAAGGAAATGTAAAGTATCCTGGCAGAACTGTAGAAGAAAAAGACCTGGTCGGGCTTTCAACGGAAGTAATTAGTGCTTTAACGAAAAGTAATGGTTATTTTGATAAGACCAAACTTGAAGAAAGAATCTTAAAACCGGTAAAGTTTGCCAAAGAAAGAGGGCTTCAGGTTTACTGTGGAGAATGGGGATGCCTCCCAACAGTCCCAAGAGAATCTTTTATCAATTGGTATACAGATGTAAAATCTATTTTAGAAAAACACAAAATAGCCTGGACCACCTGGGACTATAAAGGTGGGTTTGGTATAAGAGATAGAGATGGCAAAACCCCAGTTACTGATTTGATTGAGGTGTTGACTAAGAATTAAATTGAATCATAAAAATTTGGTTGACTGCAGCCCAAAACTCAGGATTTCAAGGAAATTTCTTGCTTTTTTATTATGTTCTCAAAACCTGTATAATTCAATAAAAAACAATCTGCCATATACTTTATAGATCACAATTATTCCTGTTATGCTTTAATATATTCTGAAAATCTATTATATTCTACTGTAATAATTTTAAAGCTATATGAAATCATACACAGGAAATGAACTCAAGCAAAGACTAAAAAGGAAGACCCATATAATTGAATCCGGTTTGGAGGATAAGAAATTTACTTTAAAGGAAATAGGAGAAATTATTCCAGGCAACCTGGTATTAAATGATTTACAAATGAAACAAAATCTATATGTCAACTAGGTTAAACGCATGAAAATATTCAAACACTATTTGGAGCTTATGAGGCTCGATTTTATTTTTTAATTCAAAAAATAAAATTATTAAAATCTTTTCTAACTTCCTTCTAAGAGCTATCTAAAAATTTGATGCGTTTAACCTATATGTCAACCAGAATGGCCAAAAAAATTTAGGTTATTCCCAGGAAGAACTCATTCAATTTAGAACTATATTTTTTAGTGAATTCTTTCATCAGGATGATATCGTTGATTTATTTCGACAATGGCATAAATTTATTATTGAAAGAGACCCAGAAAGGATATATAGTTTTTTTTCAGAGAGTAAAAACCTGTAAAGAAAATGACTGGGAATGGTATTTTGCAACTGGAAAATTCAGAAGAAATGATCTTTCTAATACTATTTTCATATCCCAATCATTACGTGAAATCCCTCAGTTGGTAAAAAAATTCGAAAATATTATTGAAGAGGATGATTTTTACAGAACAAACTACGAACGCTTTCAAACGCTTACCAAAAGAGAGAAAGAGATCTTAGCCTATATTGCCTCAGGTGAATCTAGTAATCTAATTCCCGATAAATAGATGTGCAGAATTAAATATACTTAATAAGTGCCACAACTTTTTGATAATGA
>JAHQVQ010000121.1 GCA_019634305.1 Flammeovirgaceae bacterium
AAAGTGGCAATGGTTGTATTTGCAGGTTTAGGCTCCGGATAACTTTCAATAATTTCTTTCATGAAAGCCATTTTCCTCTCCCATATAATTTCCATTAATTGCTCTTCACTTTTTGAAAGCTTCATCGTTCTATGTTTGAATATTGTATTCTACAAATGTAGAATACAATATTTCTATTTCCAAATTAAATCTGAATTTCCCCAAAATTCCTGTTCATATATACCAAAACTTTTTAAAATTTTTCTTGCATTTATAAAATCCAAACCCGTTAATTGTATTATTTAATAAACCTATTAAATAGATTTATGAGTGAAGAGAAGACTGATATGGAATTCGCTATTCTGAAAGCAGCAACCAAATTATTTTTAGAAAAAGGGTTTAAAGCAACTTCTACTACGGAAATTGCCAAAGAGGTAGGTTGTAATCAGGCACTGGTTCATTATTATTATAGAACAAAGGATAAATTGTTTGATGCCATTTTTGAAAAAAAGATCATGGTTTTTATTGGTAGCTTATTGAAAATCGGTCATGAAGAATTGTCATTTGAGGAGAAGCTAACTAAAAAAATAGAATCCCATTTCGATGTCATTAAAGAAGATCCAAGGCTCCCGCTTTTCTTTTTTAGTGAAATAAATTCCAATCCTAAGCGAATGGAATCCATTAAGGAAATTATTGGTGATCTTCCTCAGATGGTATTGGCACAAATGCAAAAAGAACTAGATGAGGAAATTGCCAAGGGAAATGTGAGACAGATGACAGTCCATGATCTTTTAATGACTATTGTCTCTTTGAACATCATAGTTTTTCTTGCAGAACCCATGTTCAAAACCATCACGAAAATATCGGATGAGGATTTTTCAAAACTTCAGGAAAGGCGAAAAAAAGAGAATGTAGAAATTATACTTAGGAGCCTGAAACCATAACAAAATAATAACAAGCTCAATAGTGCTGATTAAAAGAAAGTAGTATCATCATGAAAATCATTTTAAGGTATATCATAATAGGAATTTGCTTTTATTCTACCAATTCCTTTGGGCAATTATCACTGGAAGAATGCCATACAAAAGCCAGGAAAAATTTCCCCTTAATTCAACAATATCAATTGATTGAACAAACCCGGGAATATACCATATCGAATGCAGGAAAGGCATTTTTACCTCAATTAGATGTCACCATCATAGGCGGAGTGATTGAAGGTCTTCCTACTTTTGGAGCTCCGGGCTCGGAATCTTCTTCTGCCGATTTCAACATGATATCGATGATTCAGTTGAACCAGGTGATTTGGGATGGAGGAATAACCAAAGCCAGTAAGGCAGCCACTATGGCAAATGCTGAAATTGAAAAAGCTAATCTGGAAGTCTCCCTTTATAGCCTGGAAGAAAGAGTAAACAATTTATTCTTTGGAGTTTTACTGATTGAAGAGCAGATTGATCAAATGGAAATTCTGAAATCTACCCTTCAGCGTAATCAGAAAAGAGTTGAAATTGCGGTGGAAAATGGAACCGCTTTTAAGTCTGATATTGATGAAATAAAGGTGGAAGTAATTAATGTGGACCAGAAAACTGCCGAATTACAATTTAATCGCCAGGCTTATTTAAATGTGTTGGCTGCAATGATTGGTGAAACAATTGGTGCAGCTTTAAAGCTTGAAAAACCTGAATTGGATAATACATTTTTGGTATTGGAAAATAATCGTCCAGAGATGAGACTCTTTCAAAGTCAGGAATTTTTGATAGAGGCCAAAAGTAATATTGATAAAGCCATGCTTTACCCAAAAATAGGTATTATGGGTTTCGGAACTTTTATTCAGCCAGGAGTGGATTTTGGTCCTTCAAAACTTAATAATATCCTTGTTGGTGGGCTTAGCCTCAACTGGACTCTGGGAAACTTTTATAAAAATAACAACAATAAAAAACTAGCTGAAATCAACCTTCAGAAGGTAAAAGTCCAAAGAGAAACTTTTCTGTTCAATACAAATCTGGAATTGACCCAAACCCAACAAGAACTGGAAAAATTCAATACGCTTATCGATCAGGACAAAGAATTATTAGCCCTAAAAGGTAGTATCAAACAAGCTTATGATGTAAAATATGAAAATGGGGTAAGTACCATGTCCCAATTACTGGATAAGGTGAATGATGAAAATGCTGCTAAACAAATGCTGGTAATGCATGAAATTCAATACCTCATGAAGGTCTACCAATATAAAAATAAATCAGGGAATTAGAGTCGGTTTTAAACTTAAAGAATCATCTCAAAATGCAAAGTCATATAAAAATGAAAACTTTTTTTACCACCATCATATTCATTACAAGTCTGCTTTCTTCCTGTGTGGAAGAAGAAGCTTTAACCGATGCTACGGGTGTGTTTGAGGCTACAGAAATTATCGTTTCGGCTGAAGCGAATGGAAAAATTCTTTCCCTTAAAATTAATGAAGGAGATCAGCTGAAAAGAGATAAAATAATAGGCTTAATTGACAGTACTCAACTATATCTAACAAAACTTCAATTGAAGGCCAGTAAAAAAGCTGTAGAATCTGGGAAACCAGATGTTCGCACCCAAATTGAAGCTACAGAAAGGGAAATTGCCAAGCAGGAACGGGAAAAAGAACGAATAGAAAAGTTACTAGCAGGTGATGTAGCCACTCAAAAACAACTGGATGATATTGAAGCTGCAATTGCAATTTTAGAATCCAGACTGAAATCCCAAAAAAGCAGTCTGAATACTAATGTAACTGCCATTGATGCACAAAGTAAAACGATTGATGTGCAGATTGCCCAGGTGGAAGATCAATTGGAAAAATGTAAAGTGAAAAGTCCTATTGATGGAACTGTTCTGGTAAAATATGCTGAAAAGGGAGAAATGGCCGCTATGGGAAAAGCACTTTACAAAATTGCCGATGTGGATAACATGACACTAAAAGCTTATGTAACCGGAGATCAACTGGCAAAACTCAAAATCGGGCAGGAAGTAGATGTTTTGGCTGAGTTTGGCAAAACAGAAACCAAAAACTATCAGGGGAAAATCACCTGGATTTCCAGCAAATCCGAATTTACCCCTAAAACCATTCAGACTCAGGATGAAAGGGCCAATCTGGTTTATGCTGTGAAAATAGCAGTGAAAAATGACGGCTTCCTTAAAATTGGAATGTACGGAGGATTCAAGTCAAGTTTAGGGACTGATCAAATTTCATCAAAATGAAAGCAGTAATTGTTCAGGAATTAGAAAGAAGCTACGACAAGGTAGAAGCTCTTAAAGGCATCAGCTTTGAAGTAGATCAGGGAGAGATTTTCGGTATCATTGGACCTGATGGTGCTGGTAAAACTACTCTATTCAGAATCCTGACTACTTTGTTACTTGCTGATTCAGGATTTGCTTCGGTTGATGGAAATGAAGTGGTAAAAGATTATAAAAGCATTCGGAAAAAAATTGGGTATATGCCGGGTAGATTTTCCCTCTATCAAGATCTCACAGTGGAAGAAAACTTAAAAATTTTTGCTTCTATTTTCAAAACTACTATTGAGGAAAATTACCATCTCATTAAAGATATCTACCAACAAATTGAGCCATTTAAAAAAAGAAAAGCAGGTGCACTTTCCGGGGGAATGAAACAAAAACTGGCTCTGAGTTGTGCCCTAATTCATAAACCTGTTGTCCTTTTTCTTGATGAACCCACTACCGGAGTAGATCCGGTTTCCAGAAAAGAATTTTGGGATATGCTCGATAAACTCAAACACCAGGGAATTACCATATTGGTTTCTACGCCCTATATGGATGAGGCTAGTTTATGCAATAGAATCGGACTAATTCAGGATGGTAATTTCCTTAAAATAGATACCCCGGAAAATATAATTAATCAATACGAAAATGTGCTTTTAGCTGCCCAAAGTAATCAGATGTCTAAGCTACTAAAGGATTTAAGAACCGAGGAGGATATCAATACTTGTTTTGCCTTTGGAGATTCCCATCATATCACCATTAAAAAAGAAAGTCTGGCAGAAAATGGAGGGAATTTTTCAATTGATAAATTAACAATGGATCTCTCCAATAAAGGACACAAAGACATTCATATTGAACCTATAAAAGCAGGAATTGAAGATTGTTTTATGGAATTAGCCAAATAATATTACGCAGAATGAAAGTGATTGAATCTGAAAATTTAACGAAGCGCTTTGGACAGTTTACAGCAGTGGATAATATTTCTTTTGCTGTAGAAAAGGGAGAAATATTTGGTTTCCTGGGTGCCAATGGCGCTGGTAAAACTACTGCCATGAGGATGTTATGCGGATTGAGCAAACCTACTTCAGGTAAAGGAACCGTTTCAGGATTTGATATTGAAAAGCAATCGGAAGAGGTAAAGAAGAATATCGGGTATATGAGTCAGAAATTCGCCCTTTATGAAGATTTAAAAGTGTGGGAAAATCTACGACTTTATGGTGGAATTTATGGAATTGAAAAAAAAGCAATCGGACCTAAAATAGATGCTTTATTGCATCAACTTGGTTTTGAGAGTGAGAAAAATACCATGGTAAAATCACTGCCATTGGGCTGGAAACAAAAACTTGCTTTTTCCGCAGCTATTTTTCATGAACCAAAAATTGTGTTCCTTGATGAGCCCACCGGAGGGGTTGATCCTGCCGCAAGAAGGCAATTCTGGGAATTGATTTATGATGCTTCGGACAGGGGAATTACTGTTTTTGTCACAACACATTATATGGATGAAGCGGAATACTGTAACAGAGTATCCATAATGGTGGATGGAAGAATTGAAGCCTTGGATAGCCCTAAAAACCTTAAAAAGCAATTTGAAGCAGAAAATATGGATCATGTATTTCATCAGTTGGCCAGAAGGGCAAAACGGAATTGAGTGAAAAAGCAATAATTCCCTCTGGAAGTTACAAACTTCCATTTATTTGGTAAGGCTTAAGTAATCGCTTCGCTTGATACTTAAGCCAGAAAAAAATAAAAAATTGACATGAGGCAGTTTTTAATATTCACACAAAAAGAATTCTTTCATATTTTCAGGGACCGGTGGACCATGATGATGTTATTGGCTTTACCTATCGCCATGATCATCCTTTTTGGTTTTGGAATTACTACCGAAATAAAGAATACCAGATTTGCCATTTACGATCCCTCCAGAGATGTTGCCACTCAGGGTATTGTCAACACCATGGAAAAAAATGAGTATTTCACTTTGGAAGGATATGTAGAAAATCCTGATCAGATCGAAACAATTTTTAAGGAAGGAAAAATTGGTCTATTAGTGGTTTTTAGTGAAGGCTTTTATGAAAACCTGGTGCACACGGGCGATGCACAAGTGCAACTCATTGCCGATGGCACAGATCCAAATACTGCCTCCACCATTACCAATTATGCTACCAATATCATTGCAGGCTATCAACTGGAATTGCTTAAAATAGGAGAAATTCCTTTTCAGATTACTCCAGAAGTAAAATTGCTATATAATCCCACCATGAAAAGTGCCTACAATATTGTTCCGGGAGTTATTGGGATGGTTCTCATGCTGATATGTGCTATGATGACTTCAGTTTCCATGGCTAAGGAAAAAGAGTTGGGAACAATGGAAGTCATTTTAGTTTCGCCAATGCCTCCAATATTAATTGTAATTTCAAAGGTGATCCCCTATTTCGTCATTTCCATAGTGAATTTAATGAATGTTTTAGCACTGGCGGTATTTGTATTGGAGGTGCCCATTGTGGGCAATTTTTTCCTGCTGGTTTTTGTTTCGCTACTTTTCATTTTCGTAGCACTGGCTTTAGGGCTATTAATTTCCACCATGGTAGAGACACAATTGGTAGCCTTGTTATTATCAGTAGTGGGATTATTAATGCCAGTAATTATGCTTTCAGGATTGATGTTTCCTATTGAAAATATGCCTATTATTTTGCAGTATGTAGCTCAGCTTATTCCTGCAAAATGGTATATCACCGCCATGAGGGATGTGATGATTAAAGGGCTTGGTTTTACCTCAATCATAAAAGAAGTAGCTGTGTTATCCATCATGGCTTTAGTGCTCATTACCATTAGTTTAAAGAAATTTAAAATCAGGTTGGAATAAGGAATATTTTTTAGAAAAATAAAGTTCGAAGACTCAAAATCATGTTAAGATTTCTCTTAGAAAAAGAATTTAAGCAGTTTTTCAGAAACTCATTTGTTCCCCGAATGGTGATCATGTTTCCACTTTCTGCCATTTTAATCTATCCTTTGGTAGCCAACTTTGAGGTAAAAAACGTGAATCTTAGTTTGGTGGATCATGATAAAAGTTCCTATTCCAGAAATCTAGTCCAAAAAGTAGTGGCTTCAGGCTATTTCAATATCACCGATATTTCTACAAATTATGAAGATGCACTTGAAACTATTGAATCGGATCAGGCAGATTTAATTCTGGAAATTCCACCAAATTTTGAAAGAACTCTGGTAAAAGATAAAAAAGCCAATCTAATGATTTCTGCTAATGCAGTGAATGGAAATAAAGGCGGATTGGGCACTGCCTATTTAGTGCGTATTATCTCCGATTACAGTGGAAATATTCAGGCAGAGTTAATGGGAAACCATGGAAGGTTGAAAATTCCAAATTTGGATATCATCCCATTGTACCGGTACAATCCCAGTTTGCTGTATTCGGTATTTATGGTTCCTGCCATTCTCATTATGGTTTTGGCCATGATCTGTGGTTTTTTACCTGCATTAAATATCGTAGGGGAAAAGGAAAATGGCACAATTGAACAAATGAATGTAACACCAGTCAAAAAATTCACCTTTATAGTTTCAAAACTTATTCCTTATTGGCTTTCCGGTTATGTAGTACTCACCATTGGCATTACTGTTTCCCTATTAGTCTGGAAACTTTTCCCTGAAGGCTACCTAATTACCATTTACTTTTTTGCCACCATTTTTATTTTGGCGTTTTCAGGTTTTGGTCTGGTCATTTCCAACTATGCAGTTACCGTTCAGCAAGCCATGTTCATGATGTTCTTTTTTGTACTCACTTTCATCTTTATGAGCGGGCTTTACACACCAGTGGAAAATATGCCGGGCTGGGCACAATTCATATCTCATTTCAGTCCTTTAAAATACATTATTCAGGTATTAAGAATGGTCTATCTGAAAGGCAGTTCTTTTAATGAGCTGATTCCTCAATTTATTGCCTTGTGTGGGTTTGCCATTTTCTTTAATGGTTGGGCAGTTTTAAGTTATAAGAAAAGTAGTTGAATCTTCCTATAAAACTTTTTGAGCACCTCTGCAATACTTGCATTAACCAAAATTATTGAACAAATCAAAAACTAAAAACCTACCTTAACTTTTGAAATATCCTTCTCCAAAGGTAAAGATAAAGTTACCGGTTTTTGGCCTTCCTTAGTAATGGTAATTTCAGCGATACCACTTTTCAAATTATACTGAGCATTAATTTCAGGAACCTCTCCAACAGCCGGTACCAATACCCATGCAAAATTTTGAGATTGAGTAATTGATGTAGAGTATATCAAAGTTGGGTTAGGAATTTTTACACCATAATCTGCACTGTACCAACCCTGAATAAATGGTTTCTCCTGGCCTTTCACAATTTTAGGTTTCCAATCCATATTACCTCCCAAAGGCACAATCCGAAGGTTACTTTCATTCGGATTTACTGTAACTGCTTCATTTCCAATTATATCTAAATCACAATCAGGTGAAAAGTGCCATAGCGCTTCCAGTTTCCTTGGTCGGTCTGTTTCAAACTGATCTAAAACCACCCATAATTCATTGTGAAGATAAAGCACCGATCTGGAATGAATGGCAGTTCCTTCTCCTTTCTCAAAACCATCTGTAAAAGTTCCATAGGCATAATCATATTGAGGATGGTGGATATAATCTACTCCTTCTTCAATTGGGGAATTTGTTTTTGTAGAACCATCTTTTTGACCCTTTCCATCCACCAAAATGACATTATGGGAAAGGGAACTTCGGAAATAACCTCTCCAAATAGTGGGATCAAAACTGAAATAATCTTTGTGGGTAAATCGTCCTCCATCTACTAGCAAATCTTTGTTATATGCTGTTACTGATAAATGGAGCTTATCCCTATGCTGGTGACCAGTTCCATAAGGACCATTATCGAAAAAAGACCAATGTGCATTTTCATCCCAACCACTACGCATGACATGAATACCTGCCCACGGATAGGTAATTGTTGGGGAATGTGCTGGTTTTTCACCTTTTTTCCCATTTGTAGCTATCCACTCCCAATCCGGACGATTAAATTTTTTTGCAGCCTGAAGCACCCTTGGTCTAAGATCTTCTCTATCAGAATCACTGTTTAGCGGTTGATGACCATCAGGTCTCATAGAATAGGCCAGGTAGTCATACATTTCCTCAATTCGTTTAACATAATCCTCTGAAATTTCTCTGTTGGCTTTTTTAAAATTATCAGCAACGGATTCGAACCTATGCAATGCCACCCACTGTGTTTTGGAAGATAGTTCCGTCTGAAGTCCATCGGGATAAACCTGTCGATTAATTTCCTGAGTCATTACTTCTAAAGCATAATCAGCCCAATCTCCTGCCTCTTTGAACTCAGGAAATGCCAGACCAGCAAGAGCTAACCCATTCATTTCCATAGTAGTCCAGTTATGTCCTGATTTGTGATATTCCCTCAAAAACCCAGCTTGCTCTTGAATACTGCATAACATTAATAATCTGGTAGCAGGACTAAAATCTACTTCTTTTTGAAATCCATAGAATGTTTGTGGCCATGTAGCTCCTAATCGTTGTCCCGCTTGAAGGGTTCGCCATTCCACTTCTCCAATATCCCGATAATCCAACGAAATGGAAGTATCTAATACCATGTAAACAGAATCTCCTTCAGTTGGTAATTTATGATGAATAACCCAATCTTTCATCAGCTTATCAAATGCCTGAATATATTGAATATTATGGGTTTCTTCATGAGCAACAAGTAGGGTGAGCATATACCGATGACCATTCAGGGTATAGCCGAATTCATCATCATTGTTTGGCCCGGTATGGTCCCATTTCCATCCCCTACTTTCACTAATCGGCATCTTCTCTAATTTTCCCTCAAAAATCATAGAATCCCCTACTATGGCACTGGCAACAGCAATATTATCCTCATATGGAGGAGTTTCCATAGTAGTGACTACCCAACTCCGATCACATTGGTCATAGTAGGTTAATAATTCCTCTAACCCTGCAACGGTATCTCCTTTTGTCAAAAATTCATTTACTGAATTCAAATCCGAATGCTGGAAGTCCATAGCATTTAGCATTCCTCTCAGTCTTTCTGGATCATAGTGCCAATAATCTTTAGCTGAATTTACCTTTTTCCATTTTGTAAGTTCTGCATTTGGCTTTTTTTCGCATCCGGTAAACATTAAGATTCCGCATAGGAAACCTAGGTATTTAAAATTCATTTGTGCTTTGGTTTATTAAGGTGAATTTAAAATTCTCTATTATAATGACCTAAACCAAATGAATTGGGATTATTTTTTATTTTGAAATAACTAATGATCAACTTTCTAAGTAGTAGAAAAATTAATTTCTCTGTGTTTCAATCCCCATTCTTTCATTGGATCAAAAATCATTTTTAAGGATTCCCCATGTGCAGTTAATTTGTAGCTTACCTTTATGGGTATCGTTTGGTGTACTGTCCTTTCTATCACTTTGTTTAATTCTAAATCTTTCAATTCTTTGGAGAGCATTCTGGCAGTGATTGAAGGAATTTCTCTTTCCATCAAACTATAAACAAAGTATCATAAATAGCTTTTAAAGCTTCTTTACAAAATTTCAATTTTCCTATTTTTGATGTTATTAGACTTACAAAAAGTATTTCAAAATTGGTATAGTTGCAAAACTATGAGGCTTGTAATTTAAATTCCATAAATTAAATTGTTTGTACCTAGGCATTGAAAGATGAAAAGACAAAATTTTTAAAGAAAAATAATCACTCTACCTTTATAGGAATGAATCTAAAAAGTATTTCAAAATTCACTGATGACTGGCCTGAAGGTCAAAAAATGCCAGTTTTATTTGTAGGTCATGGAAACCCAATGAATGCAATATTGGAAAATGATATTACTGACGGCTGGCGGAAAATGGCAAAAGGAATGATTCCAAAAGCCATATTATGTATTTCTGCACACTGGCAAACCAACGGAACTCGGGTTACCATGGCAGAAAAACCAAAAACTATCCACGATTTTGGCGGATTTCCACAAAAATTATTTCAAGTGCAATATCCTGCTCCAGGTGCTCCAAAAATGGCTGGGGAATTAATTAAAACAGTGAAAAATACCACTGTGCAGGAAGACCACGATTGGGGGCTTGATCATGGTACCTGGTCCGTTTTGGTCAAAATGTTTCCAGAAGCCAACGTTCCTGTTTTCCAATTAAGTCTTGATTATACTAAGCGTCCTGAGTATCATTATGCCTTAGGTAGAGAGTTGAGTAATCTTCGAAAAAAGGGGGTTTTAATTGTGGGAAGTGGAAATACCATTCACAATTTAAGAATGGCACAATGGGATTCCAGCATCGCTTATGATTGGGCTGAAATTTTTGATAATACAACAAAGGAACTCATTCTCAAAAAGGACCATAAACCACTAATTAATTATAGCCATTTGGGAAAAGAAGCACATCTTTCTATTCCAACAAATGAACATTACCTACCAATGTTATACACTTTGGCTTTACAAGAGCAGGAGGATCAACTTACTTTTTTCAATGAAACCATTGAAATGGGCTCCATTTCCATGCGGTCCTTTCTATTTTCATCGGAACAATAATTGATAATTTCGGATTGAAGTAAAAAAAGAAAGTACCGTAATTAAATCAGTACTTTCTTTTTTGCTCTAAGAAATGCTCAATAGATTAAAAATTCATCCAGTTGACTAAAGTTTAGTATTCGTCACAAAAGCAATGCGTTGGCTGTCAGGTGACCAACTCGGTACATTGATTGTACCCTGACCTCCGTAGAGATATCCTAATATTCGTGGTTTTCCACCTTCATAAGGCATAATTCTTAATAAACAATGTTTGTAAAATGGATGGTCATTTGGATCAATATCCTTAGGAAAGGAAATGAATACTATCCACTTTTGATCTGGGCTAATATGAGGAAACCAATCATTATATTCATCAAACGTAAGTTGAGTTTGATTTTTTCCATCAGCTTCCATTTTCCAAAGTTTCATTTTTCCAGTTCTTACCGAATTAAAAAAAATTTGCTTTCCATCAGGACTATATTCCGGGCCATCATCAAGTGTTTTCTTATCCGTTAATTGAGTTTCCTTTCCTGTATCTTTATCTACAAGATAAATATCGTATTGACCTTTTCTATGCCCTGTAAAAACCATTTTCTGACCATCAGGAGACCATCCATGGAAGTAAGAATCTCCAACTCCTGGTTTGGTAACTACCTTTGGTAAAGAGTCACCTTCTGTAGGTAAATAATAAATGGTAGAATTAGTATCATCATCTGGGTTATGATGACTAATCCCTATGGTTTTTCCATCAAAACTAAGTACATGATCATTGTTATTCTTATTCGCAAACCCTGTATTTAATAGTGAAATATTCTGGGTATCGAATTGATAATTATATAAGTGTCCTTTGGAATTATAAATTAAATTTTGCCCATCAACTGTCCAGTTAGGAGCCTGGATAGAATGTGCAGAACTAAATAATACTTTCCTATGTCCTGACTGGATGTCCATCACCTCCATGTGGCTGCCTATATAATCTCGATAAGGTTGGAAATCCGAATCTGCAGGTCTGATAATTCTTACATTGCGGAAAACAGCAGTTTCCGTTATTTCAGGATTGTGAGAGCAAACATAAATTCCCACATATACTTCATCATCCAGATTCATAGACTCCAGTTTCACCGTGGTAAATTCTTCTCCAAATTTTGCTGTAGACATATAAAAGGTATCACCAATCCGCTCCAGTTGAATTACATCAGGAAAAGAATCAGTAGAAACAACTTGTTCAGTTTCTCCCCCAATAGATTTTCTGTATTGTAAGGAAGTTAATCCATCTCCATGAACAGTGGCATTTACATGATGGGAATTGTGGGCGAGGTTATTTTTTACAATCCAACCAAATTTACGATGTGGATCAACACCTGCTCCTAGAAACTTTGCCTCGGTCCTCAAAATAAAATCTCCCTGTAATGTAGTCCACAAATAATGGAATTCATCTTCTCCAAACCACATGTTAAAACCAGAACCACCAATAGTATAGGTTTGTTCTTGTGCATTAAAGCTAGCAAAACCTTTATTTTTGCAATTACCAATATCTGTATGGTTATCAAAAATACCTAATTTTGATTGACTAAAAGAAGGGTTTGACATGGTTATTAGGATAATCATGAAGAATGTAATTGATTTCATTTTCAATAGTTTTAGTAAAGTAGAATATTATTGGTTCGCAAATTACTTATAAAGATTTACTTCTCATGTATTAATCTAATACATTTTATAAAAAAAGTGCAATTTAAATTGGAATTAATGCTATTAAACAAGATACAGCTCCTTTTTCCTAACTACTTAAGTATCTTGCCATAAAAACCCTTGTATTTTGGCTGCCTATTTTTCCGCTATAAATAGATGTGCAGAATTAAATATACTTATTAAATGAAAATCAACAACTATTCGCTTCAAAATACAAATTGTACCTGTCCACAGAAGAAGAGCTTAAAGCGGAATTAGAAAGAGAAAAATTATTAATTGCAAAGGAGAAGAGGCAGAAATAAAAGTCTTTTGAAGCAAATCAGATTTCAAAACTGCCATGAAAAAAAATTCGATCAGGGATATTTACCAGAAGCTGGAAATTCCCGTTCCACCCTTTGGCGGAGGCAGCAAAAACAAGTGCAAAAAAACAATGGAACTGTGTGCTGCTTCGGTTCTGGAAAAATATCTGCACCAAAAAGACAGTTTGATGAACTAATATGAGATGATGATTAAGGAAGAAGAATCCTGACTGCAAAACTTTCCTTCTAACTTTTTTGATGAAAGGGCTCAAAACTGATAACGTTTATAGCTTTCAATAGACATATTGATAAAGAAACAAAGCTATCAAATCTGGTGCACCTTATTTGAAGTTTGGTGGAGGACTACACTGAATCAACTTTGTATCTTATAGACAACAATTGCTACTGGTGGGGGCTGGTAGTATTCCCCCTGTTGTTTTCCTGATTTTTTAATGATGCGACCGATTGGTATTTATCAAAAATGCCCCTGGGAGCTCTTTTCTCAAATTTTAAATTTTATAAAAAGATGAAAAAGTCAATCGTATATATTTTATTTTGTTTGCCATGTTTATTTGGCTTGAACGCTTGTGAGGAAAATGAAAATATTCTTCCTGTAAGCGAGGAAGAATATGTAAATAACCAAAAAGACAGTCTGGTAAGAGCTTCCTGTTGTGTGGATCCCCCTCCATGCCCGGATTGCAATTG
>JAHQVQ010000013.1 GCA_019634305.1 Flammeovirgaceae bacterium
ACGATTACATATTTTACATTTATAATTTTGAATTCCATAATGAGTGCGGCCATTTTTCTTTATCTTGCAATTGTTGCAGTCTGGGCAGTGTAGCATTGTTTTAATTGTTTTGTCACTCTAAAGATAATGACTTGCTCGGACTGCTCTTTGTTTTTAATCCTTAGCCTTACATTTGACACACTGCCAAATTTTCAAACCCCAGACTTGCATAAAAACCAGTTCGCTGGGGGGCAATGGAAAGCGCATCCATTTTTCCATTTCCCGATTTTAATAAAGCTTGTATATAAGAATTTTCTTCCAGATTTACATTGCTAAAGCCTTCCATGGCAATGCTACCATCTTCCTCAAGAGAAAAATACATCCCGGTATAGTACAATTGTCTACTGGCTGCATCCACATAATCATCCTTTTCCGCCATGTAAATACTCATGTAATCATCAATTTGCTGATGGTTCAGGAAAAACTGAAACATACCTTTGTATTCAATCTGCTGGCTTACCTCTACAAAATGTTCATCCAGACTGATTACTGGATTTCCTATTTGATCGATAGATGCTTCTAAGAGGGAATTGGTGTAGGATAATACAAGAAAGTTTTCAGCAAAATAAAGATTTAAAGTGCTTTGAGTACCTTTTTCGGTGATGGAAATCACTTCTTCATTTTTATAATCATTTAAAGCAACTTCATAAGTTTCATCTGCAAAATTTTTGATAAATGATTTTAAGGGAGTCAGTTTGGCAACCTGCTTTAAATCAACAATATATAAAAAATCATATTCTTTGTTGCCAAAAGTATGTGCGGAAATTAACACCTGCCTTGAACCAAAAAATTGAAATATAGTTTCATTTTCCCTGATCAGTGTATCCAACTGATTAGCATCTTTCGTGAGTTGAGCGAAATATTCATTGTTTTGCAAATGTTTCCATGTTGGGCTGTTTTTTATTCGGCTCCAATTTTCAACTGGTTCATCTGTAGAAATGATGTACACCACATTTTCGGGAATTAAACTGATCCCTTTGAAATTACCTTCAGAAGGGAATAGAAATATATAGGCAAAATATCCTGCAAAAATTAAAAAGAGCAAGGCAAAAAATAAGAAAATAATCTTTCCGCGAGTCATTGGCTTAATTGTTAGGTTTTGATGATTTGAAAGGATTATTGATAAAATAAAATTGAAAAACCTCTAAATTGAAACCTAAACTATTGTGCCATAAACTCCAATTTGGCACCATAAAAAATAAAAAATATCAAGTGAAAGAATGGAATAAGTTCAAGGTTTGAATTTGAATAGCAATATTCTATCTTTGATATTTATGAGCGAGCTTGTGGGCAGTAGAGGTTTATTTTAAATTTAAATTATTGAAAATGCTAAACATTGTTTTATTCGGACCTCCAGGGGCTGGAAAGGGAACACAAAGTGCCAAAATCAAGGAGAAATATCAGTTAATTCACTTGTCAACAGGTGATTTATTGCGATCGGAAATTGCTGAAGGAACCGAATTAGGATTAACAGCTAAAAAGTTAATGTATGCAGGAAAGTTGGTACCCGATGAAGTGGTAATTGGGATGATTGACCATAAACTTAAGGTAAATCCGGATGCCAATGGGTTCATTTTTGATGGATTCCCAAGAACAGTGACTCAGGCTGAAGCGCTTGATAAATTGATGGTGAAAAATAGTACAGCAATTTCAGGAATGATTGCGCTGGAAGTGAGTGAAGAGGAACTAACAGGAAGACTTCTGAAAAGAGGAGAGACTTCAGGAAGGCCGGATGATCAGAATGTCAATATGATTAAGACAAGGATTCATGAATATGAGTCTAAGACTGCTGTAGTAGCGAATTACTACAAATCGCAGGATAAATTTAAATCAGTAAATGGAATTGGTGATATTGAAGAAATTTTCAATAAACTGAATGATTCAATTGATGCTCTTAAGTAAAAACAGGTAATCAATTTCCATTTTTTTAGGATATAAACCCCATGTGCCAGCATGGGGTTATTTGTTTCTGAAAATTACTTACCTTTGCAGCCTGAAATCAGTCCTCAAATAAATTTATTTTGTTTAGGCAAAATCCTGGAAAAGAACTAAGTATCCATCATTATGAAAAAGGTAGCTTTTTACACTTTAGGTTGTAAATTAAATTACAGTGAAACCTCCACTATTTCCCGTATGTTCCAGGAAAAGGGATATCAAAAAGTGGATTTTTCTGATACACCTGATATTTTCATAATCAATACCTGTTCGGTCACAGAAAATGCGGATAAGAAGTGTAAAAAGATTGTAAGAGAGGCGAAGGTAATTTCCCCAAATAGCTATGTGACTATCATTGGTTGCTATGCCCAACTGAAACCCAAAGAAATTTCTGAGATTAACGGAGTAGATGCTGTTTTAGGTGCTGCTGAAAAATTTCAGTTAATAGATTTGTTAGATGGATTTGTAAAAGAAAAGGAAGTAAAAGTGCTAGCTTCAGAAATATCAGAAGCCAACACTTTTGTAAGTGGCTATTCCATAAATGATAGAACAAGAACTTTCCTGAAAGTACAAGATGGCTGTAACTATAATTGTACTTTTTGCACTATACCGTTGGCAAGGGGAAAAAGTAGAAGTGATACTGTGGAAAATGTTTTGTAAAATGCCAGGAAAATAGCTGCTACTGATGTAAAAGAAGTGGTTTTGACAGGAGTAAATCTTGGCGATTATGGAATAATTGATGGCAGAAGGCAATTGAAATTTTTTGACTTGGTAAAAGAATTGGATCAGGTTGAAGGAATTGATCGTATCCGAATTTCTTCCATTGAGCCAAATTTACTGACCAACGAAATCATTGAATACGTTTCGGTTTCAGATCGATTTGTGCCTCATTTCCACATTCCTCTTCAGTCTGGTTCTGATAAATTATTGAAGCTGATGAGAAGGCGATATGAGCGGGAATTATACGCCAACAGAATCGCTAAAATAAAAGAAGTAATGCCTCATTGTTGTATTGGAGTTGACGTGATTATTGGTTTTCCTGGAGAAACTGAGGAGGATTTTTTAGAAACTTATAATTTCCTGAATGAGCTAGATATTTCTTATCTACATGTCTTTACCTACTCGGAAAGACCAAATACTGAAGCCATTGAGTTGAAAGGTGTTGTACCAATGAAGGTAAGGAATCAAAGATCTAAAATGTTAAGAGGACTTTCTCACAAAAAGAAAAGAGCTTTTTACGAAGAAAACATTGGCAGAACCGCTACTGTACTTTTTGAAAATGATATAGAAAACGGGATGATGCATGGTTTTACCGAAAATTATGTTAGGATAACCGCCAAATATGACCCTATTTTAATTAATGAAACCAAAGAAGTGAATTTGGTGAAAGTTAATGAAGCAGGACTTGTTGAGGTTGAAGAAATAGAGCCTGTTTTCGAAAGTCATTAGCTAGCTGTTTCAATTCAACATTTTTAAAGGTTTTCTTGTAATAATTCAGTGGGATACACAACTGATGGAGAATGTGTTGCATAATCTATTACTATATCTTAATTTTTAAAGATTCATCAAGTGAAAAAATTATTTGGCAACAAGATTCTTAATTACTTAATCGAATTTATCTTCATTTTTAGTAGTGTATATTTCGCCTTTTGGCTTACAAATCAAGAAGCAGTTCGAAAGATTAAAATAATAGAAGAAAAAGCAATTAAAGCTCTTCATCAGGAATTAAATGAGAACTTAAACGAATTGCAAACTTCTATTCAATTTCATGAAAATGTAAGAAATCAGCTGTTTATTTATAATGATAGTATTAATGAAAATTTAGTAAATGCGGAATCCTTACATGCCTATAATCATTTAAGGAAAATATTTACCAGAAATTCCAATAGTATAGGTTTGCCGGATATAAAAAAGAATGCCTGGGAAATGCTAAAAAGTTCTGAAGCCTATGTATATGTAGATTATGAGCTTGCCAGTGAATTAGGGCTTTTGTATATTATTCAGGAAGGTGGTGTTGAAGCTACTTCAAAACAAATTGTTTCCGATGTATTTAATTCTCTTTCAATTTATCAAAAAGAGAAGTCTGAAGAAGTTCTATTATTAACAGCCTATATGTTTAGAGAGCTTGCCGGGCAAGAAGAATTTCTAATATTTAAAATAAAAGAAAATATTGAAGGGCTGGAAAATTATTATGATTATCTGAAATGAAAAAACTCCTGACTTTAATTCAAAAGCAGGAGTTTTTTTGTGAATTGAAATGTACTGAGATCAACCAAACATTCCTCTCATTTTTCCTTTTTTGCCCATTCCCATCATGTTCATTTTTTTCATGGCTTTTTTCATTTCATTAAATTGTTTCAATAAGCCATTTACCTGCTGAACTGAAGTTCCACTTCCATTGGCAATTCTTTTCTTTCTGTTTGAATCAATAATTTCTGGTTTTTCTCTTTCCTTAGGAGTCATGGAGAAAATAATGGCTTCAATTGGCTTGAAAGCATCATCATCAATGTCTGCTCCTTTAATCATTTTCCCCATTCCGGGAATCATCTCCATTAAACTCTTGATATTTCCCATCTTCTGAATTTGTTGAATTTGGGAAAGAAGATCATTAAGATCGAATTGATTTTTCCTTAATTTTTTGTTTAATCTTTTAGCTTCGTCTTCATCAAATACCTGTTGTGCCTTTTCAACTAAAGAAACCACATCACCCATACCCAAAATCCTTTGAGCCATCCTGTCTGGGTGGAAAACATCAATAGTATCAGGTTTTTCTCCAGTACTGATAAATTTGATAGGTTTCTCAACTACAGTTCTGATAGATAAGGCTGCGCCACCTCTGGTATCACCATCAAGTTTGGTTAATACAACTCCATCAAAATTTAATCTTTCATTAAAGGTTTTGGCTGTATTTACAGCATCCTGACCAGTCATGGAGTCCACTACAAATAGTGTTTCCTGTGGGTTGATAGCCTTTTTGACTTCGGTGATTTCCTTCATCATAGCTTCATCCACCGCCAAACGACCGGCTGTATCCACTATTACAATACTTTTTCCAGAAGCCTTTGCAGATTTAATTGCATTATTAGCAATATCTACAGCATTTTTATTTTCTGGTTCTGCATAAACTTCTACATCTATTTGCTCTCCAAGGGATTTCAACTGGTCAATCGCAGCAGGTCTGTATATATCACAAGCAGCCATTAAAACCTGATTGCCTTGTTTTTTTAGCATATTAGCCAGTTTGGCAGTGAAGGTAGTTTTACCAGAACCCTGCAAACCAGAAATAAGAATAACACCTGGATTTCCTTTCGGATTAAAAGGAGCGGCTTGCCCACCCATTAGTTCGGCAAGCTTATCATTTACTACTTTTACGAAAAGCTGACCTGGAGAAACGGCTGTTAAAACCTTTCTGCCTATGGCCTCCTCTCTGATTTCATTGGTAATTTGCTTGGCAACATTATAGTTAACATCAGCTTCCAGAAGTGCTTTTCTGATTTCCTTTACTGTGTTAGCTACATTTATTTCTGAAATCCTTCCCTGGCCTTTAAGGGTTTTTAAGGCCGAATCCAACCTGGTGTTTAAACTTTCGAACATGCTTTTAATGTTGTTTTGAAGCAATTAATAATATAAGCCTCAAAATTATTACTTAATAGTAACAAAAACAATTAGAGTTTGGAGAGATAGAAAGATTAGCCGATTTATCATCTGCTGGAAAGAAAAATAGTCCAACAGTTTTTCTGGAAACCTTCTTCCTTTAGCTTTGCCCACCAATTATCATTTCAAATTTTAATTATTAACTGTGAAGTTTTTTTATTCATTTACTATTGGGATAGTTGTCGCCTTACTTATTATGGGAGGAATTGTGTTCTTTTTTCTGCCCTCCGCCTATAAAATTCAGCAACAGGTTTTAATAAATGCATCTCAAAAAGAGGTGTTTAACCAGGTGGATTATATGAAAAACTGGGGGAAATGGGCATTTGAAGATCAAAAGAAGAAAGACCGACCAGAAGTGTTTTTACAAGGTCCAGAAGATGGAATAGGGGCAATTATAGAATGGACGGATGAATATAATACTGTCCGAATTGAAATTGTAGTTTCAGAACCGTATGATCTTATTAAAGCCAAAATCCTTAATGTAAAAGGAGGACAGGAATCAGAATTGGTATTTGAGTTTATTCCAGAGAATGATCAAATAAGGTTGAAACTTGCAGAAAGCGGAGATTTTGGTTTGGACTTTTCTTCAAGATTAAATGCCCGGTTATTCGACTTTGAAGGAAATATGGAACAAGTTTATTTATCAAGACTATTGGCATTAAAAGAATCATGTGAAAAGTAATTTTGTTTACCGAATTGGTAATCTCATTAAACAACATGATTGCAATTCACTCCTCAAATTATACAATTCAGGTAGGAAGTAATGTAAATGACTCCTTTTTTACTACCTGAATGCTTCTTCAGGTAGGTTAGGTTATCAAATTTTCAAAATCTTAATCTGAAAAAAAGATAATCATGAAGAAGCAAAATTTATTTCAAGTACTTAACACTTTCAAGCATTTTATCCCATTTATTGTTTTGGCACTAGTAATCATTAGTTGTGATGATGATGATGATCCGATTGCCGAACCACCTAAAACTTTAATCACGACAGTTGTTGCAGAAGATGCGCGATTCACTACCCTTTTAGCAGCATTAGACCAAGCTGATCTAGTAACCACTTTATCAGGTGATGGACCATTTACAGTTTTTGCTCCTACCAACGCTGCTTTTGATGCGTACCTAACTGCAAAGGGAATTACTGCCGATGACTTATTAAATAGTCCGGATTTAGAAAAAATTCTTAAGTACCATGTGGTAAGTGGTAATGTAAAATCCACTGACCTTTCAAATGGGGAAGTAACCACCCTTAGTGGTTCAGCTTATGTTAATGTAAATAATGGGGTGACTATTAATGGAATTTCATCTGTATCTCAAGCGGATGTAACTACAGAAAATGGTGTTATTCATGTAATTGATGCAGTAATAGAGCCTGCAAGTGAAACTGTTACGGAAATAGCTGCTGGTAATTCAAGCTTCAGTACTTTAGTCTCATTACTTCAAAAATATGATTTGGTAGATGCCTTAAGCGCAGATGGACCATTCACAGTGTTTGCTCCTACAAATGAAGCATTTGAAAAAATTAGCGATGCAATTGCCATCAAATCTGATGCAGAAATAATTGATATTCTAAAATTCCATGTTGTTCCAGGAAGAGCTTTCTCATCTGACCTTGTATCTCAAGGTTACCCTACATTAAATACAAGAAGACCATTAAGTGTTGATTTAAGTAATGGAATTGTAATTAATGGAACTGAGGAAGTAAGTCCTGCTAATGCTAATATTTTTGCAACTAATGGTGTAATTCATATTATTGATGACGTGTTGCTTCCTAAACAAACTGTAGTAGATGTAGCATTATACAATAAAAATTTCACCTCTCTAGTTGCAGCACTTACAAAAGCAGATTTAGTAGAGACTTTGGATAATGCTGAGAACATCACAGTATTTGCACCAACTAATGATGCTTTCGCAGCAGCTTTACAAACATTAGGTTTCACTAGTTTGGATGATGTTCCAGTAGAGGCGCTAACTCCAATTTTAACTTATCATGTCCTAGGACTAGATGCACCTGCACTTTCTTCCGATTTAGTGGATGGATCTTTCTACACTACTTTGAATGGAGCAGCAATTAAATTTGATGCAGCTAATCTTGATCTTATAGATGCAAATAATAATATGATTGGTCTAAATGCAGATTTGCTTGACCTTGAGACTTCAAATGGCGTAGTTCATGTAATCAATGGAGTATTATTGCCACCCACTCAAAATGTAGTTGAAATAGCAGTTGGTTCTGATCCTGAATTCACCACACTAGTGAGTTTGATAACTAGAGTTGGACTTGGCGAGGCACTGTCTTCAGCTGCAGCTGCTTTCACGGTATTTGCACCAACCAACCAGGCTTTCGAAGATTTAGGTATCGACACTAAAACACTAACTGATGAGCAAGTAACAGATATATTACTATATCATGTGTTAGACGGAAAAGTATTCTCCTCACAGATAACTAATGGTTTGGAAGCAGAAACAAAATTAGCCGATGCGAAGTTTACCATTAATGTAAATGGCAGTGTAACCATTACCGATGGAAACACTGATAGTCCTGACGCTACAATTACAGCAACAGATATTCAGGGAACAAATGGTGTTATCCATATCATTGACAAAGTGATATTACCAAACTAAGCCTCAAAATCAAAATACCTGGACTAAGACCTTTAAAAAGTATCTGTAAAAACTTCAGATATGGGTTATAAATGATTGAAATTTTGGGAGAACTCTTGTTTTTTAAGCATGAGTTCTTTATTTCAATTATCATCAAAAGGATACTATTATGTACAAAACAAAAGGGCGATACCTGTATATTCTTCTTCTTAGTTTATATTCTTTCTTTAATATTTTATTGATAGAAGGAGACAGACTTTTTGTTTTTGATCTTAATTGGGCATATCTGTTTGCCATTATTCTTATCAATGTTACTTTAATCTGGGAAGGTAACAGGCTGATTGTACAAAATCTTGCTTTTTTATCTTTACCATATACTCAAAAAATTCATCCTTTAATAAGACTATTTATTTTTAGTTTGTTAAATGTTACCTTAATTTCCTTTCTTTCAGTTTGGTTGATTTTGCTGTTTTTAGGACAACCCAGCTCCAACCTTATAATCAATTTTAAACTTTCGCTCGGTTTTTCATTTAGGGTCAATCTCTTCCTCAATTGTGCAAATGCCATAGTATATTTTATGAGTGAGCTTTCAAATGCAAAACTCAAGGCAGAGAAACTTCAAAAAGAAAATGTAGAGGCTCAATTTCAGGCACTGAGGAATCAGGTTAATCCACATTTCCTTTTTAATAGCCTGAACGTATTATCAAATCTGGTCAGTAAAGAACCCGAACTTGCTACAGAATTTATTCATGAATTGTCAAAAGTTTATCGATACCTTCTATATTATCAAAGTCAGAAAGTAGTGAAGCTAAAAGAAGAATTAGAATTTATCAATTCTTATATCTTTCTTTTAAAAATTAGATTTAAAGACAATCTGTTAATCCAAAGCGATATTGAGGAAAAGTTTAAAGATTATTTCCTTCCGCCAGCTACTTTACAATTGCTTACCGAAAATGCCATCAAACATAATGTAATTTCGAAAAAACACCCTCTCACCATAAGTTTTAGGTCTAATGGAGAAGACGTGATTATAATTGAAAATAACCTTCAACTTAAAAATGTAAAGGAAGCTTCTACTTCAGTAGGATTAAAAAACATTCGGGACAGATATCGGTTTATTAGTGAAAATGAGGTAAACGTAAAAAGAGATGGAGAAAAATTCATGGTAAAAGTTCCCTTAATTAAAATCCCAAATTCATGAATGTATTAATTGTAGAAGATGAATTTCATGCAAGTGAGCGGCTTTCGGAACTAGTTTCTCATTGTGATCAAAATATTAATATTATTGATCGACTGGATACGGTAGAAGATACAGTAAATTTCTTCAAAGAAGGAAATGTAGTTGATCTCCTATTTCTTGATATTCAGTTGTCCGATGGAAAAAGTTTTGAAATATTTGATCAGATAAATTTGGATACTCCAGTAATCTTCACCACTGCCTTCGATCAGTTTACACTTAATGCATTCAAAGTAAATAGTATTGATTATTTATTAAAACCGATTAATAGCGGGGAATTAAAAGACGCCCTTGATAAATTTAAGCGGGTATGGCAGAAAAATAGTAACTCTTCTCCTATAAACTATCAAATATTAAAAGATGTAATAAAGGATGCCACTACAGGCTTTAAAAAAAGGTTTTTGGTGAAGTTTGGAAATAGAATACAATTTAAAACCGTAGAAAATATTAGCCATGTTGTGGCAGATGGCAAAACTATTTATATCATCTCAAATGAAAATGGCAGAAAATATATAATCGACCATACCCTTGAGGAATTAGAAAATCAACTATTAAATCCCTCAGACTTTTTTAGAATTAACAGAAAATTTATAGTTCGCATTGATGCCATATCAGATGTGAAATCATATTTCAATAGTCGATTAAAGTTAATCCTAAATACTCCTTGCGAGTATGATTTAATTGTAAGCAGAGATAGAGTAAGTGATTTTAAAGATTGGTTGAATCAATAATTTTTTTACTTCTTTTATTTAGTGAGATAGTCAAGATTTTCAATTCCTAAACTAAACTATTTTTAACTTCCATGAAAAACTTCAAAGTGGTATGTTTGGGCATATCAATAATTTTTTTAAGTAATTTATCATTTTCCCAATCACCAAAAATCTATTCTGATTCCATAAAAAATGAAATACTAGCCCTACAATATGATGTAAAAGAAATCCAGTTGAACCTTTCCAAAGCTCAGCCAAAATTACAAATAGGAATAATTACTGCCACACTTGGTTATGCCATTACCATAGCAGGAGGGCAAATGTTGGGAAGAGAAAATGATGATCTGGGGCAGGTATTGCTTTATACAGGAGGGGCTGTAGGTATTTCAGGGACTGTACTATTAATCGATTCTTTTAAATATATTGGAAAAGCTGGAGGAAGAGGAAGAAAAAGGGCAGGAAATTAATTCTGTTTTTATCAAGATAAAAAAATTGTTTTTTTTTGAGAAAAATTACATTAGCAATGTTTGCATAATTTGAGCCAAGAAAAAGTGTAACTCAATATAGATATTTGTTTAAAGCTAAACTAATATCATTAACCGTATAAAACATTATCTTTATGAGTTCAATATTATTCATCGTATGTCTTTTAGTAGGCGCTTTCACCTTTTCTACCTTATTGTACATTTACTTTGCTTATACTGCAGAGCCTCATCCAGATGAAGAGATTCTATTCCAAAGCATTAAAACAAAAAACTTGTCATTAGAATCAGGCTCAGTAAACATAGATACAGTTTCTATTGAAGAACAAGTAGCTTAGTAATTATGAAAAAACGATATAAAGAAATAGAATAAGAGCATTTGATTCTTTTATTCTATTTTTTTTTATTCATTTTTTAAACTTACCTTATTTCCAACTGCTATTTCGCCACCTATAAGCACTTCAGCAGTTATTCCTCCATGTCCTTTCGTTGTACTATATCCTCCCTCACCAAGGTTCTCTTCCATTCTCGAACAAGGATGACAATTACCAGTTACTTTTAAGGTCACGTTGCCTATTTGAAGGTTTTTATTCATTAAAGCCAATAAATTAATTCCTTTTACTACAATATTACGTCTCAAAAGAGCTGGATCAATTTTATTTTTTCTTAAAATTTTGGCTATTACCTCCAAATGTTCTTCCTGAATTAAAGTAACCTGGCGGTTTTTTCTTTTTCCTCCTTTAAAGCGATCTCCTTCTAATCCAGATTTTGTGGAAACAGAGACCTTTTCTAAAATTTTAATAGGTTGCCGGTTTCCTGGTCTTACTCCAATCCAGGTAACTTCTCCTATTTGTGGAATAGAATTCTGAAGTGCTTTAAAGTCTGATTTTGGGGAATTATGTTGATCTTTCATCACCTGGAATTATTTATTTAAATAGTTAGAAAAAATCTATAAAGATCAGAATAGATATGAGATGTTTAAGGTAGGCATTTAAGGATTTTCGTAATTGAGATAATGCTCTTCCCATATGTTTTTCTACTGTTTTTACAGAAATATTCAATGCTTCTGCAATTTCCGCATAACTCATTTCTTCATATCGACTCATAATGAAAGAAGATTTTGCTTGTGGAGGGAGATTATCAATTGCCTGGGATATTTTTTCCTCTATTTCCTTTACACCAAGTGTTTCTTCAGTTTCATTTTTGGTGAGTTCGGTAGATTCCAAATGGCTGTCTTCCATTGGAACATTTCTTTGGTGTTTTTCAAGGAAATTAAGTGCAGTGTTGGATGCCGAACGATAAAGATAGGATTTGATGGATTTTGAAGGATCAATATTTTCCCGATTATTCCATACTTTAAGAAACACTTCCTGCACAATATCCTCCGAAGTATCTCTTTCTTTCACCATTTGGAATACGAAATTACAAAGCTGACTATAATGACTTTTGAATAATAATTCCATAAACTTTTCCTTATCCGTATGTAGGAGTTCAGAAAGGTAGGTGTTAAGCAAATTCGGGTTATTATCAGGCATTAAAAAAGCACATTTTCCAAATAGTATTCAATCATAATGAGCTTTCTTGAAATAAACAAATTATCCTTTTGATAACCTGCATTTAGAAAATCAGAAATGTAAAAAAATAATCCAATGCTAATATAAATCCCAATTACCATTTCTGTAATACTCAGGTAAAACGGGGTTATGGATAGTATTACTTTCAATTTGACTTGAATCTATTTGAATAAGGTTTTTCCCAAATGATGTAATGAGTTGCATTGCTTCGTTATTTATCCATCGGGTTTTTATATCCTGAAAATCCAGGCTATGAAGCATAGGTTTTAAATTTTCCTGTTTAATTGATTTGGCTCCAATTACCCAACCCCATTCTCCAAGTGTAAGTACTTGGTTATGAATTGGAATAACAGAAAATCCTGCTTCATCTATGGTTTTTTCAATACAGTTAAATGCTTTTGTTGCATAATAAGGACTTCCTGACTGGACTATCATTATTCCATTTGGTCTCAGATGCTGATGACACATTCTATAAAATTCTTTGCTAAATAATCGGCTCAATTCAATGGTTTTGGGATCTGGGAAGTCAATTATCATGACATCAAAAAAGTCAGTTCCTTGTTGTAGGAATGTAAATGCATCTTCATTTCTTACCGTTACTTTGTCATGGGAAAGAGAATTTTTATTGAGCTCAGTGAATATAGGATGTGTGGAACACAATTGAGTTACTTTTGCATCCAGATCAATTAAGGTCACACTTTCCACCGATTCATACTTTAAAATTTCTCTTACAGCACAACCATCTCCACCACCTAATACCAGAATGTTTTTAGGGTTTTGTGAAAGTTTCATTACCGGATGAACCAAAGGCTCGTGATAAAGCCACTCATCGAAAGTGCTTAATTGGGGATTTCCGTTGAGATACAGCCAATAGAATTCCTTCCATTGCGTAACTACAATCTTTTGGAATGGGGATTGATCCTGAAATATAACTTTATCTTTATATCTTTTTTGTTCTCCATATTCAACTACATTTTTGGCGAACACTGCTCCTGTGGCAATGACTAAAAAAACGCAGATTGTGCCCAGTTTTATTGAAAAGTTATATTTTTTATCAACCAAATTCTGCAATCTGAAATAGAGCCCAACAGCAACTATAAAGTTTACTATCCCTAGAATAAAAGGAGTGTAGGTAAGACCTAAATAGGGGAGACCAATAAAAGCGAAGAATACTCCTCCTAATAAGCTTCCGTAATAATCCTTCTCCATTACATTGGAAATATTTACTCGTAGCGTTTCATAATCTTCATTTAGTCTGGTGACCAGTGGAATTTCCATCCCAATTAATAGTCCTATCAAGATACTCATAAAATAAATGGCTACTCCATCTAACTCAAAAGTGTAATAGGATAAATCTTCATTGAAACTTGCATAGATTGATACTGCATATGCCAATACTGAACAAAAAGACACCAGAAGAGAAAGAATGAATTCTATCAGAATGAATTTTTCCAATAAGTGTGTCTCAAAATATTTACTAATTCTGCTACCCAAACCCATGGAAAATAGCATAATGGAAAGAATCATGGTCCATTGCAAAACTGAATTTCCCAAAAAATACGTAGCCAGAGTTGAAAGTATATATTCGGCTACAATACCTGAAAGTCCGGTGGCGAATAAAGCTAGTTTTAAGATATTAGATTTACTGAGCATAATTTTTTAATGTGAAAAAGGGGAACTGCTTTAGGTGAATTATTAGTTTTTTGAGTTAGTGGGCAAAATAACATCAAAGATTACAGTAAGGGAAAATTGTTTCATAAAAAAGATGGTTAATTTTATCCTGCATATACTTTCGATAATAAATTTTTACTTTTAAGAGCTAATGAAAATTGAACTGCTTTCAAAGTTAGAACTGGGAAATATAAAAGCACTATTAACTGAAAATAAATTACCAGTTATGGATATTTCCAATCATATTTCCTTCTTTGGGATTAAAAATGAAAGCCAATTAATTGGTGTTGTAGGGTTAGAAGTATATTCAAAAGCAGCTTTGTTAAGGTCGTTGGTAGTGGCAGATAATTCAAAAGGGAAGGGTTTGGGTAAAAGCTTATGTGACTATGTTTTATATTCTTTGAAAGAAAAGGGAGTGAACCATGTATACTTGCTAACAACTACTGCGAAACACTTCTTTATAAATCTTGGTTTTGTTGAAACAGAAAGAAATGTGGTACCTGAGGAAATTTTAAATACAACCGAATTTACTTCGATTTGCCCATCTTCAGCTATTTGTTTGAGTAAGGAGATAAGCTGAAAGTAAAATGGGAAGTGGAAATTGAAAAAACATGAAATGCATATATCATTTTTAAGTAAAGCATTTTGGTATTATTTGGACAATGGCATAAAGAGTTTTTTACGAATTAATAAAAAACATAATTATGACATAAAGCCTGATTATTCTCTTTTAGTGGAAGATAATGTGTTGCCAGAGTTGCTTCAGAACGAGCAAAATAGCATGGAAATACACCTTCCTGAGGTTTGGAAGATAGGAAATTTTAAGATAAAGGAATTAAGATATGAACATGGAAAGTTTAATTTGGCAGAGGTAAATTCTATTAAAAAAGAAAATATTTTAGAATTAAAATTGGACACGTATAGGGAACAAACCCTTTTTGAACTTTCAGTTGATCAGAATAAGCCTATACTATTAAAACAGCGATTAATCCAATTAGAGGGAGCTTGTAATTTTAGGGATTTGGGTGGCTATTTCACCAGAGAGGGAAATAAAATAAAATGGGGCAAGGTATTTAGAGCAGATCACTTGGGTAAGTTGAGTAAGAATGACCTTAAGAAACTTTCTGATTTAAATATTAAGACGGTAATTGATTTAAGAAGTCAAACAGAAATTAAATCCAGCCCCGACAAATTGCCAACTTCTGTAAAGCACCACCTCTTTCTAAATATTGCGCAAGGAAACCATGAAAAGTTTATCAAAAAAATGCTTTTTTCCGGCAAAGGTGATTTGTTGGAAGGAAGTAATATTTTAAAGGATATATATCGATATTTTGTAACCGAGGCAGGTGAAAAGTTTTCAAAAATTATGGAAATATTGAGTGAGGAGAAAAACTTACCTGTGGTTTTCCATTGTACCGCAGGAAAAGACAGAACAGGTTTTGCTGCAGCCCTTTTTCTGAAAGCTTTAGGCGTACCTGAAAAAACAATTTTTAAAGACTATATGCTATCCAATTTTTATAGAACCTTCGATAATGAATATATTTTTGAGAAAGGGGGGTATTTTCTGAAAAGGTCTGTTATGGAGCCATTTTTACTGGTAAATAAATCTTACCTTAATGGTGCTTTTGAAGAATTAAAAAATCGGTTTGGGGATTGGGATAGTTATTTTGAGCAGGAATTAAAAATGAATAAAGATAAATTGAATGCTTTAAAAAAAATACACCTACAATAAAAAAGGGTTGAAAGTAATAATTTACGATCAACCCTTTTTTATGAATTAAAACCTTTTTATTCAACTATTTTAATGTGGACATCTCTGGAGATTTTACCATCATTTCCTCCTTTAAGAATTTCCATATCAAGGGTGATTCTATCTGCATTTACACCTTCTTTGGCAAAATAGTCCTTTATTAATTTTTCTCTTTCTTTGATATCAAACTTTAGCTTTTCATTAGTTTTTGCTTCAAGAACAATTTTCACAGATTCATCCATTCCCAATTTAATGGCAAGGCCTTTCAACCAGGCTTCGTGTTCTTTTGTTAAACCTTCAGCTTTTTCAGTGAAAATAATATCAACTAATCCTTCGGGAACATAATCAACTATTTTGTTTTCACTTACTTCTGAATTTGAAACTTGTATTTTCTGCTCAATTTTTATTTCTTCACTATGAGATGCTCCATGCCCTGCATGATCAACAGCAATATGAGGAGCAATAACTAAAGAAACAATTGACATCAATTTAATCAGGATATTCATAGAAGGACCTGAAGTATCTTTAAAAGGATCACCAACGGTATCACCAGTCACTGAAGCTTTATGTGCTTCAGATCCTTTGTATTCCATTTTTCCATTAATCTCCACACCTTTCTCAAAAGATTTTTTAGCATTATCCCAAGCTCCTCCAGCATTCGATTGGAATAAAGCCATCAACACACCAGAAACAGTTACACCAGCCAATACACCACCAAGAATTTCAGCAGAAGGAGTTTCTTCAAATACTCCCTGAAATCCAAATCCTATAATTATTGGAACAAGTAAAGCAATTAAACCTGGAGCCATCATTTCTCTGATAGAAGCTTTGGTAGAAATATCCACACATTTTTCATATTCAGGCTCTGCTTTGTATTCCATAATTCCAGGAATTTCTTTAAACTGCCTTCTTACTTCTTCTACCATTTCCATGGCAGCCCTACCTACTGCAGAAATTGCCAATGAAGAAAAGATAAATGGAATCATACCACCTAAGAAAAGACCAGCAAGTACAGGGGCCTTATAAATATCTATACTATCGATTCCGGCAATTCCTACGAAAGCCGCAAATAATGCCAATGCAGTAAGTGCAGCTGAAGCAATAGCGAATCCTTTTCCAATTGCTGCAGTAGTATTACCTACCGCATCCAGCGTATCTGTTCTTTCTCTTACTTCTTTATCCAACCCACTCATTTCGGCAATACCGCCAGCATTATCAGCAATGGGTCCAAATGCATCAATTGCCAATTGCATCGCTGTGGTTGCCATCATGGCCGCTGCGGCAATAGACACTCCATATAAACCAGCATAAGCATAAGAAACGATAATACCTGCTCCTAAAACAAGAATTGGAAGTACTGTGGATTCCATACCGATGGCTAAACCTCCAATAATGTTTGTGGCATGACCAGTAGACGATTGATGGATAATTGAATTTACAGGCCTTTTACCCATAGCAGTATAATACTCAGTGATGATTGACATCAAAGCGCCAACTATTAGACCTACAATTACAGCTACGATAACACCCATTTTAGTGAATTCATAGCCTCTTAAAACCATTACATCTGGTAAGAACCAATCTACAACAAATACTGATACTATACCTGTGGCTATAATAGAAAACCAGTTTCCTATATTTAATGCTTTCTGAACATCACCATTATTATCCTTGATTTTTACCATGAAAGTACCGAGCATTGAAAATACAATTCCGATACCTGCAATTACCATAGGAACAATGATTGGGGCAATTCCTCCAAAATTATCATTTGAAACAATTTCTCTTCCTAATACCATGGTAGCTAAAACAGTAGCCACATATGAACCAAATAAATCGGCTCCCATACCTGCTACGTCACCTACATTGTCACCTACATTATCTGCAATAGTTGCCGGGTTTCTTGGATCATCTTCAGGAATTCCCGCTTCTACTTTTCCTACTAGGTCAGCTCCTACATCGGCAGCTTTTGTATAAATACCTCCACCAACTCTGGCGAATAATGCGATTGATTCGGCACCAAGGGAAAAACCTGCTAATACTTCCAGGGTTTTTTCCATTTCTATGCCATTTACATCCCCTCCTGTTTGTATTACAAATACATAATAAAGAAGAATAAATAAAGAACCCAAACCTATTACAGCTAACCCGGCTACTCCCATTCCCATTACTGAACCACCAGCAAATGAAATTTTAAGCGCTTCAGGTAAACTAGTTTTTGCAGCTTCAGCCGTTCTTACATTTGATTTTGTAGCGATGTTCATGCCTATGTAACCAGCAAATGCTGAAAGCACAGCACCAAGAATAAATGATAAGGCAATTGTTGGGTGGGAAGTTTCCACTAACGTTCCCGAGTAAGCTAATACGATAGCGCCAATTACTACGAAATAAGCTAAAACCTTCCATTCGGCTTTAAGGAATGCCATAGCTCCTTCTGCAATGTGATCTGCAAGTTTTTGCATTTTCTCACTTCCTGCACTTTGTTTGGAAATCCATCCGGATCGGACTACAACGTAAAGAATTGCAATAAATCCAAATGCTGGAATAGAAAGTAAGTAAATTATATTTTCCATTTTCTCTTGTTTATTAATTGATTGTTTTGGTAATAATTAAAACGTTCCCATTGATAAGGCTGCAAAACTAGGAATTTGAAGGAAAAAAAGAAAGTAGTAAGGGGATAATCCGTGTTTATTATATATTACTTCTAGATAATAATTGAATTTTAAGTTTTAATGATTTAAAATTTGGGTGTTTGGAATGAATTTGAATAGAAAAGAAGGACAGATTAAAAATTATCTTTTACAGTAATGATGAGTTTAAGGAAATCCTTTTTATTAAGATAGCCATCCTTATTAAAAATAGGTTGAAACTTTTCATTTAGAAATGATATGGTAGGATATTCTAAATTCCCTCCGGTTCTTCCCAAAATTTCGGCCAGTTCATGAATGCCAACATCTTTACCAGAGGCTTTAAACTTGTAGTTTCTACCCAAAAATTTAATGTCCGATTTGGATTCTGCGTCCAGCTTTATCAAATAATAATTTTCATTTAATATTTGAACAATTTTAGGATCATTAAAAGTGGTTTTATCCATCAGTTTGCAATACTTGCACCAATCAGTTTCTATTTTAATGATTACTTTTTTAGGATTTCTCCGCATGGAATCTTCCAATTGGGGAAAATCCAGCCATAGGATTTCAGCTGATTGCCCAAACCCCGGGCAGGCAATAGTAATTAGAAAAATAATATAGAAGCAAACTTTTGAATACATGGTGATTTTTGAAGTACTGCTTAATTACCAAGAATGAAATTAAGTCCAATAAATCCTCTGATTCCCTGATTGGAAGTATATACATAGGCAGGATCGAAGAACAACGCCCGTGGATTTTCAGGTGTTCGGATCACATTTCCATCATTATCAAATTCCACCATCCTGTCAAAAGGGTCCCATGGACGAGCAATCGAATTTTTGGCAGGAGTAAAGTTGAGTAAATTTTTAACTCCACCATAAATCGTAAGCCCATTTTTAAATGCCTTGCTAATTTTAATATTCTGAATGGAGTAAGTTGGGGAATATGGCGCTCTATCATCCCATTCAGAAATCAGGGGTAATTTCATGGAGCCATATATATTTCCGGTATAATCCAGAGAAATTTTGGACTTATCAAAAGTGTAAGATACCGTCCATGTTCCTGAAGCTCTTTCTGTGAGATATTGTTCTTCTTTCTTCAATTTCCTGGTTGTTTCATCTTCCTCCATGGTATAAACATCAAGTAGGGTTATTCCGGCATTGATTACTAATGGGAAACTAAATGACAGGTCGGTGTTTAAAGTAAAACCCTGAGATATAGCGTGTCCATTAAGGTTGGAGTAGATAATTTCAGAGGGATTTGTGTCATAATCTGGAATGATTTTATTAAAAAACCTGGTGTGAAACAGGCTCGCATCCAAGGATAAAATGCAGCTCCCGATATGAACAAATTTCTGGTAATTGAGATTCACATTGATAGATTGCTCCGGACGAAGTTTTTCAGAAATGATCACCTCCCTTGTTCCGGTGGTAGCTGCATGATCTTCGGTAAATAAATTAACCACTCTGTATCCAGTACCGCCACTTAGTCTTAAAATATTATTTCTATTTGGAGCCCATTTTAGATTAAATCTTGGTGTGAAGATATTGCCATGTTCAGAATTATGATCATAGCGCATGCCTAGTAATAGTTTTGTAACAGGGCTGACAGTGATTTCATCCTGAACAAATATTCCCGGTAAATAAGTACTTTCAGGATTATTAGTGCGCTCATTTTCTTCTCCTATTCTCGTGGCCGGTGTATTATCATCGTAATAGATATACCGCATTGCCCCACCAAAAAGAAGATCGTGATTACCGATTTTTTTATCCCAAATTAATTGCCCAAAGGCTATTTTCTGATCTGCCAGATAGGGAACATCTCCATATACTGAATTTTGGTAGTGCGAATTTAGGGAAACACTAAGCATCATATTTTTAGTATTGATAGGAAGTTGGTAATTCCCAAGTAACTCAAATCTTTCTGTGTAGATGGATTCACCGTAAATTTCAACTCCTCCACGATATTCTGGAGTCCAGTCCATTTCTCCGCCCCATCTGTCTTCATATACATATCTTCCGGCCAAAGTCGCCAGTTTGTTGGATTTCCTTCCAAAACTCCATTTATTAAATACTGATATTCTTTTGGTGTTGGTCAGATCGGTAAACCCATCTCCATTATTATCAATAGGATTGCTGTAATCGAAATAATTTGCACCTACCATGGAAGTGCTTTTCCCTACATTAAACTTTCCTGAAAGATCAGTATTTATCTCTCCCCAGGTTGTACCGAATAAATCTAAGGCAAATATTGGTGCTTTTGATGGCGATTTGGTAATTACATTGATTAATCCTCCCACAGCTTCCGATCCATATAATGTTGATGCTGGTCCTTTCACCACTTCAATCCTTTCCACCATGTTATTAGGGATACCATTTAAGCCATAAACCGTAGAAAGTCCACTAACGATAGGCATGCCGTCAATCAGAATCATGGTATAAGGTCCTTCCATTCCATTGATATGGATATCTCCAGTATTACAAACGGAGCAATTTACCTGAGGTCGAACCCCATTTACGATTTGTAGCGCCTCAAAAAGGGCAGGGGTGGGGTTTTTCTGGAAGTAAAGCGGGGTGTAAACTTCTATTGGAACGGGTGATTCTAATTTAGAAACCTCCTTCATAGTACCTGAAACTACAACTTCAGCTAAAGTGGTTTCTCCCTCTTCTAAATTGATATTGAAGGTGGTGAATTTAGCATTTACTTCAATATTTTCCTTAAAAGTTTCATAACCAATGCCAGAGGCCATAATCTGGTACTTGCCAAAAGGGATGTTTTTTATGAGAAATTTACCTGTGGAATCGGAGGTACTTCCGAGTGTAGTACCTAAAAGACCAATATTAATAAACTCCACTGGTTCACCATCAAAAACTATTTTGCCGAAGATACTTCCCTTGTCCTGACCTTGTGCTAATAACAAAGTGAAAGTCCAGCAGAATAATAATAAAATAGATTTCATGATTTAGTCTTCTTGTATAAATATTTCTCAAATATAATTAAATTTTATTTGCCATGCAAAAAAATAAATTTAGACAAGTCTAAATAGTGTGTAGTTTAGAAATAAAGAATTTTTTTTCTAAATATTTCAATAGAAATAACTTATCAAAAGTATTTTTTAAATACTTTTGATAAGTTATTTAATTGATAATAGTAACTCACACACAAATTAGCATTTTAACTTTTTCCAATAATTATTTGAAAGGACCAATAATAAACTTCATAAGTTCTTGGAATTAATTTCCAATTTTTTTATTTTAATGACACCAAATACCCAAACATTATGAAGATCTCAACAAAAATCCGAAAATTATTGGCAATTGATTACATTGAGCCTGCCATCGATGAATTAGAAATCTATGTGAAAGACAATGATATTCCACATTACAATCAGGTATTAAAAGTGAGTGGGGAATATTATCATTTGGAAGGAGAAAATAAAAGTGGAGTGATTTCAAAGCATGATTATAAAAAACTTGTGAAAAGAGTAAGGAATAAAATTTTAAAAATTGCGAATGAATTGGACTTGGGAAATAGGGCAACTGCTTAAATTCAGATATTATTTTTTATTTACCCTATACAGAAAATGGCTTGGGAAAATAAAAGCTGATTGCCACTTTAAATCTAAACAATTGCAATTGTTACTTTCTGAAAATTCCTAACCGTTTGCTATAAAACTTAACCCTCTACAAGTAGGCTGTGTAGGGGGTTAAATTTTTTTATTTCTTTACCATTTTATTGGTTTGAATCCCAATGATAATCAACTAAAAATATATCATAAACCTTGGCAGTTTCCCGCAATCCTCTTGTTACTGTAATTTGTCTATGTTTCAATCATGAAAAATTTGTTCTTGAAAGTCTTCAATCAATAATTTCTCAGTCCTATCCCAATATAGAGTTAATTATTGTAGATGATGGCAGTCATGACAATAGCCCAAAAATTATTAAAAAATTTACAGAGGATTACCCTCAGGTAAAATTCAAAAAACTTCCCAAAAATAAAGGCAATTGTGCAGCATTTAACGTTGCTTTTCGAGAAGCTAAAGGAGAATTTATTATTGATCTTGCTGCGGATGATAAATTATTAGCACATGCCATTTCCACACAGGTAAAAGCATTCAAATCAAATTCCACAGAATATGGGGTAGTATTCTCGGATGCAGAACTTATTGATGAAAATTCAAAATCGATTAAGACTTTTTATAACAGGGATAAAAATGGAAAACTAATTTCAGAAGTTCCTTCTGGAGAAATTTACAATCATCTGATTAGGAAAATGGTAATTTGTAGCCCAACCATGATGATGCGTAAAAAGGTGTTGGACGAACTGGGGGGATATGATGAATCACTAAGTTATGAAGATTATGATTTTTGGGTAAGATCTGGACGGAACCACAAATATCATTTTATCAATGAGGTACTTATTCAGAAAAGGGTAATTTCGAATTCCAGTACTTCTCATTTTTATAAAAAGAGAAATAACCGGCATTTGCATTCTACCTTAAGAGTTTGTTATAAAGCATTTGACCTTAATAAAACAAAAAAGGAAAATCATGCTTTGGCGGTTTCTATCAGGTATCATTTGAAACTTTCCCTTTTTACAGAAAACTTTCCTCTGGTGGTTAAATTCTTCAAATTGTTAAAACAAACTGATGACTTAAAAATTAAAGATAGAATAATCTTATTTCTCGGGAGAATAAAATTCCCAGCCAATGGATTTTATAGATTTTACTTTAAGCTAAAATATGGCAAAAAAATTTAATGAATTATAGAATTTCAGAAAACAAAAAATCCATTGTCAATTTACAATGGATTTTTTGTAAAGTTTTCATTTAGAAATTATTTAATCACAAATCTCTTAGTCTGAATATGATCTCCCACAATAAACTTAGCAAAGTAAATTCCTTTACCCAGTTTACCAAAATCTTGGATTTCCACACTACTTTCAGACAATTGTTTTTGGAAAACTGATTGCCCAAGTGCATTATAAACCGATAGTTTGGCTGATGGAAGTTCTTGTAGATTAATGGCAAAATTTACCACACCAGAAGATGGATTCGGGTAAACTTCAAATTCTACTGATGGCAATTCCATGGCAATTGGTGATGCAGCCAATCTTGAATTAGAAGACTCCCCATCTACAACTTCAAATGAAATAGAAAGTGGATTCCCAGCCTGACCCTTAGCATAGTTTTTACTATAAGGAGTTGCGGAAAGTGTATAATTCCCTGCCTTCAATCTCCTTCCAAAGTAATACTTCCAGAAATCACCAAAAAGACTATAAGGGGCTTTGCTTTCAACCCATTTCCAATTATAATCTCCTTCCAGTTTAAAATAAATACTTTTCACCTCTTCATCATCTGCTTCAGCTTTAATGGCAATAAAACTAGTTTTTTGTTCTGCAGAATAATTCTGAATATTAATGATAGCACCATCAGTTAATGGTCCAATATCCTTCCCTGTTTTTGGATTAACGATTGTAAAAGCAGATACAGGAGATGCGGGAACTGCCACTTCGAAATTCAAGCTTAAGGAAACTGGAAAGTGGTCGGAAGTAGAATTTGTAAAGTCGCCATTGAAAAATTCTAAATGAACTATTTCAGAGCCTTCATTATAATTATCAAATAATTCATCTGAAAGGGTAATGTGGTCGATCATATTTTCCCTGAATGCATACGATCTGAAACCTGCATTACTTAGGGAAATCGTTTTTACTCCATAGTTTATAGAATCGTTTACAAATACTTCATAAGAAGAAACTGTAGTACTGGTGATATCTGCCACTGTCTCATCTACATCATCATTATAATCTCCTAATAACACCAGGTTTTTATCAGAGAAATGTACATCAAGGCTGTCTTTCAACACTTCTACATCATATTTCCTCATTTCATATCTTTCCTGAGGATCGCTGCTACTATTGGCTCTTGCGTGTAAGTTCACAAAGTTAACCCTTTCCGTTGCTCCATTGATAGTTACATCAGCTTCCAATAAAAATGGAAGTCTTCCACTAGCATAAAATCTTGAAGCATCTGGATCGGGATATCCTGGTAAAAGACTGGCATCACCACCATTATAAAGTGGATGTATGGAGGCTAGCAAACCTTTAGTTGACACAGGAGATACAATAGCTGTTTTGTAAACAAATGCCAGTTTCTGAGAGTTTCCCGGAACATTTGGAGGCCTGGAAACGAAATCTGTCTGAATGACCATTTCATATGTTGGTAATTCATTAACTAGCTGAGCTAATAAATTTTCATCAGCAATTTCCTGGAAGGCATAGATATCGGCATTCATTCGAAGAATAGCAGATTTAACACTATCTTTTTGAACTGATTCTGGAGAAGGACCATTGCCTGTACTTCCAAACCACTCAATATTCCAGGTAACAATATCCAATGCGGTTTCTGAAGAACCTGATCCAGGAGGTGGTGTAAAATCTTCCGCACAGGGAAGATCAGCTCCAAATCTAGGAAGTAACTGAGGTGTTCCAGCAAAACTTCCAACTACACCAATTACCTCACAGGCTTCAGGTTGAGTTTTTCCAGATAAACCACTGGCATCACCATCAATTCTTAGCTCTCCACTTCCGGAAGCATCTGAAATTGAATAGTTGCTATTTCCATAAAACAGATTATTCGGACTTGGGAATGCAGCATTTGCAATTCTTACTAATTGGCCTTCATAAGCACTCAATTCTGCTAAGGTAATATCAACTGGAGTAGGAACTGAAGATGTACCAATCACAACAACTGCTGATACATTTCCCAATTGAATTTGTTGTTGAAACTCAGTTCTTTGGGCAGTAATTATTAATTCCTGACCGATTTGAAATAAACCATTTCCATGAATTGAATTATCAAAAATTGGAATTCCTCCTGTGGAATCCTGAATATAAGAAGGTCCTGCAAATTCGTCTGTCACTGTTAAAATACCCTGAATTGTTACTGTTTCATCTGTTGCCTTGCCTCTTGCTTCAGCAATTGTTATTGGATCACCAGTTGGTGGATTAACTGTTCCACCATTGGCAACACCTGGTGTTGGGGCGGCTGCAACAAAAGATGAAGTATTTCTCTGACCGCCATCTCCGTTTGGTATTCTTTGTAAAGATTCTGTGTCCTTAGCCCCGTTTTCATTCTCATTTAGTTGAGACTCCCCTTCATTTAAAAGAGTCAAAAGAGTGGTATTATCTGAATCATCCGTATCATAAACCACAGCATCAATTAAATCTACAAGACTTAAAGGAGTATCATTTGGAAAGTCCAATGCATCTCCTTTGTATAAAGCAACTGCATCGGCTCCATTTTGAAAAGAATTATCTGAAAAAATAAAATCAACATTGGCAACAGCAGCATTTCCTATTACAAAATACCCATCATTGTTGGTTGATTGACCATCTAAATCATAAGCAATATAGCTGGCATTGTCAGCACCATTGTATAAAACAATGCTTAGTCCATCCAAAGCTGTATTGCCAACTCCACCATCATAAAGTTCAATAAATTCTCCGGTGTCGGTACTTGTTTGGTCAGCATCAATTTCGTTAATCACAACAAAATCTGCCACTGGAACATCCAGATAATTAGCAGAACCGGGAGTTGGAGTAGTTGCTGCAAAAGTGGAAGTATTTCTTTCTCCTCCCTCTCCGTTAGGAATTCTCTGAAGAGATTGATTGTCCTTATCTCCATTTATATTTTCATCCAACTGTGCCTGACCAGCATTGAGTAACACACCAAGTGCAGCGTCATCAGCATCACCAGTACCATAAACAATAGCATCAACCAGATTTGAAGTGGTAACTGAAGTTCCATTTGGAAAGGAGGCTGAATCTGCCATATAAATCGCTACAGCATCCTGTCCATTTTGAAGACCATTGGTGGTAAATGCAACTAAATCAACATTGGCAACAGTTGCACTTCCTATTACAAAATAGCCATCAGCATTAGTTGAATAACCATTTAAGTCAATAGTATTATAACTTAAATCCCCATTTCCATTATAAAGAACTACTATTAAACCATCCAGAGGGGTATTACCTACTCCTCCATCATAAAGTTCTATAAATTCTTTATCATCAGTGGAAGGGTTATCCGAATCAATTTCATTGATTACAATCTCAGTGACAGGAGCCCCAAAAGTTTGTCCATTGTTAAAAGCATCAAAGGTAGAAGTTGCTGGAGTAGACCATGTAAAATCCTCATAATTTGTTCCTTCCCCAGTGAGTTGAAGAGATTCTCCAACTGGAGTACTAGATGTCTCTGCTACCCCAATATCGGTACTTGTGATTCCATTGGCGGTTCCTCCAATGCCCGTGATAACACCTTCATAGCTTAGGAACTGAATCAAATTACTGCTTCCATTTACAAGAGCAATACCATCAGGAGCCCCATTTTGAATTCCATTTGATGGGAAGTTTTGAGTAAATACCCCATAACCATTACCTAAATCGGAGACTACTCCAGACAAGTTTATTGTATTGTAAACTTCACTATTACTGCCATTGTAAAGTTCCAGAGTCCATCCTGTAAGATCTGTACCTGCTGGTGCGGCAATCTCAATAGCTTCTCCAATATCAGTACTGGAATTATCATAATGTATTTCATTAATAAAAACAGGAGTTTGGGCAAATAACTGATGTCCCATTATCCATAAAAATAGTAGGGCAAGTACAAATTTTGGACTGCGGAATAGTAAATTTTTTACTTTCATTTTGGTTAGGTGTGGTTTAAAAAAATTAAAGAGGTTAAAAAATAGTTTGGAATCTCAAATTAGAAATAAAAAATTGTATAATTTTAATATTATTTTGTATTATGGCTATTGTAATAGCAACTGCTTGTTTAAATTTACTGATTGGGCAAATATAATTATGAAGATGGGATATTAATAGAAATTGTAATTTACTTTTTTGTTACCAACAGATTAATTCTGAAGTTTCCTAAACATTACTATATAAGGTTTTATGCCATCATAAAAAAAATGATTTAGCAAGATATTCTGTGTAAAAGGGTTGTTTCGGATTTCAATTCTTTTGGTGCTAAATTTACTTTTTCAGGAAGGTTTAATAACTTGAAAGTTTGTGAATTTTTCAAAATACAGCTTATTTTAATGGTTTCCGAATAACCAATTGTAAATAAATTGCAAATAAAAAAGTTTAGAAATTAGATATTATATAAAACAAAAAACCAGGCAGAAATACTTTTTGGTTTTGCCTGTGGAAAAGGTCATAATAAGCAATTAATCTATCGCTAGGTTTTGGCTATTTTCATCCATACAAATCTTATTATATATAATCTCTATTAAGTACCAGTACTATTTTATATTGAGTACTTTTATCTCATTATCAAAAAGTTGTGGCACTTATTAAGTATATTTAATTTTGCACATCTATTTATAGAGAATTAAATTCAAATAAACTTTCGACCAGTTTAAAAATAAAATTATCAAATGTCTATTTTAAAAAAAGTCACTTTATACATTTTTGTGTTAGCAATTTGTGGTGTTGGTGAGGCAATTGCCCAAAAAAACTCCAAATGTACCTTAGATGATCTTAAAGGTAAATGGTTTGGAGAATGGGAATTAAATAAATCTACCAGCAATTTTATGATGATTGTTTCAGTAGACAAAGTGGATAAGTGCAAAATATCGGGTACCATTTATTGGCCAGATTATTTTAACAGTAAATCCAAATTTGAAGGGAAGCTTGAGAATGATACGCTGTATTTGCGAGATTATGAACTTACTCAGGGTTATGATATGAAATTTGGTGGTGTGTATAAGTTGCCTTTTTCAGATTCGGAAAACCTAACAGGTTTTTGGCTTAATCCAGCAGGGCAAAAGGATGCCAAGTACAGTTTGAAAAAACAATCGGCATTAACTAAGGAAGAACTATTTGCAATAAGTGATCAAATAAAAGCGCATGTAAAAACTTTTGGAGTAACCAGAGTTTTAGAAGGAAAACCGGATATTTCTTTTGAAGAACTTGTAAAAAGACATGGGGATAAAAATCCTCCATTTAATGATTCATTTGTAAATCTTGAATTTTCCGGAAAGGTGACTATTAATAAGATGGAAATGCCAGTTTGTTCCATTTTTGCTTATCCAGATAGGTTTTACATGAAAATGGATATGCAAAATCTAAGTTTTTTAATGGCAGCAAATGGGAAAAATTCCTGGTCATATAACCCAATGGAAGATGAACTAACTGTGGAGGAATTTGATATGGAAGAATTCAAGGAAAAGTCAGTTTATAAAAAAAATCATTTGAAAAGTTTGATTGATGACGGGTATAAAATGCTGCTTTTCAATGAAGCCCTGGTAGATGAGGTAGATGTATACAGGATAGTTTTTGAAAAAGAAGATTCCAGGATTACCAAATTTGTAGATAAAGCATCCTTTTTGGTATGCAGAACCGATAAAAATAATGAATTGGAATATTTGTATGAAATAAAAGATGTAGATGGTTTCCCAATTCCTTCTAAGATGAAACAAGTGACCCTAGAAATGGTAAATCACTTTGAGTTCGATAAAATGAGATTTCTGAATGAAATTGATGAAAACCTATTTGAAATTCCTGAAGAGCTAAAATCTAAAGAAAACAATACATTTAAACAAAGCGAGCATTTCAATGAATTGGGTATTGCACTTTTTGCTAAAGGGAATCATGATGAAGCTATTATTGAATATAATAAAGCGATCAATATTAATCCTGGCGAACCGGCATATTATAATAACAGAGGTGCAGCAAAAAATGGGAAAGATGATTTTTATAGTGCGATAAGCGATTTTAATATTGCCATTGAATTAAATCCAAATTTTGCTGAAGCTTATAATAGAAGAGGTCTTTCAAAATATTACTTGAATGATTATAAAAATGCTATACCAGACTTTACTTCCTGTATTGAAATAGATAGTACTTATGAAAATGCTTATTTCAATAGGGGCAATACTTATTATAGCCTTGGAAATAAGGAAAGTGCTTATTTCGATTTTAAAAAATTAGAAAAATTAAATAGAAAGGAGCCTAAATATTTTTATTATAAAGCGATTGTTGCAGCCGATCTGCAGAAATATGATACAGCCATTATTTCCTATAATAAGGCCATTGAGCTTGATTTAAATCATGCCAATATTTATAACTTCCGAGGAGTTGCCTATTACAGTCTTGATAGTATGGAGTTTGCGCTTAATGATTTTAAGATAGCCACTAGCCTGGATACACTAGATGCGGTAAAATTCGAAAATATGGCAGATGCTTACTATTACCTAGATGATTTTATGGCATCGGCAAAGGCTTATAAGAAAGCATTATCTCTGGATGAAAATAATGATGGGCTTTATAATAAACTTGGTCTAACCTATTTGAAACAGGATATTTATGATGTGGCTGTTTCAAAATTTACCAAAGCCCTTGAAATCAATAATCAAAATGCAACTTATTACGATAATAGAGCATATGCCAAAACTCAGCTAATGGATTTTATGGGAGCTGTTGAAGATTATAGTAACTCTATTGATATATACTCTCAGGATCCTGATATTTATTATAGGAGGGGATTATTAAAACTTAGTCTTAAGGATAATTTTGATGCCTGTAGGGATTTTAAAAAGGCAAAAGAACTTGGATCTGAAGATGCGCAAGCCGCATTGGATGAACATTGTTTTATGAATAAAAATGGGGGATAAAGTAAAAAAATCCTCATCAATTAAAATGATGGGGATTTTTTTATAGAAAATTTATTTTTAACTCTTTTTATTTCTCCACAGGAACAACATTGAAAATTGTAAATACATAATCCTGATAATCTCCATTTTTGGCTTCTTCAAAACAAACGAGATAGGCATTCTTGATCGTTTTACCACTTTCATCTTTTAATGGATAGGTTCTTACCGCATGTATTGCATGATCCGGATAAAACTTATTATTCCAGTAATCTTCAGTGTAAGCTGTGTGAGAAGGGCTTGTAGTGTAAATTCCAAATATAGCATCTGTCGGATCAAAGGACTGTTCCCCCTTTTCTAATCTGGGATAAAGTATTTGATGTTCATGCCCATTCTCATCGGCAGCTGCTAAAACTCCAACTTCTTTTAGTTCGGGTAAATCTTCTTCGTTATTAAGGTAATAACCAAAAGGTAAAATGAAATCAGGGGAGTATCGGGCAACAGGGATAATACTCACTAGACCTTTTTTAGCTTTTTTAAATTGTTGGGCTGAAATTTCTTCTCCTATATGTTCTGGCTTTGTGTGATTTCCCAAAGTAGTCCAACCGATATCAATTTTATAACCCAGTACTTTTAGAGCATCTGCCAATGGAGGTTCATTTTTACCCTCTAACCCTTTGGTACCAAGTCCCATCAGCGTTACCTTAACAGGCTTTTCATCCTTTATGTCTATGCTTAGTAAGGCTTCATCTATCCCAACTTTAGATGGGATAAACTGAACTGAAAGTTTTGCTTTACTATCCTTTGAAATTGATTTTTTATCAGGTGCATTCAGCTTAAATGAAGTGGCTTCTTTGCCTGAAATTTTACAAGAAAGTATTTCATAACGTTTAGCATTGCTGCAGGATAAGGTGATTTCTTTGAAATCAGAGCTCTTCCCAAGCACCGTTGAATAAACTAATCTTACATCACTTATAACGATAGAATTATCTTTTTTGGAGCTTATGGAAAGGAATAAAACAAAAATTAAAAGGAATTTTATACGGTATTTCATTACTGTGCTTTTGAAGCTTTAGGTTTTATAATTTAGTAGCGTATTTTTTATGGGAAAT
>JAHQVQ010000122.1 GCA_019634305.1 Flammeovirgaceae bacterium
AATTCTAGTTGGATGTATAGTATAAATGCCAATACCACTTTTGAGTTGGAAAATGACTGGAGTATTCAATTCTCAGTAAATTACCTATCTGATAGAATTACTGCACAGGGCGAAGATTCAAGTTTTTTGTCCCCTAATCTTACCATTAAGAAATCCTTTATGGATGGTCGTTTAACCGGAACTTTTCAATGGCTTAATATGGATTTAGGAATGCTAAAAACAAATGAACAGCGAATTACCACCTTTGTTCCTAATGAATTTTATACTACTACCAACTATGTTTATGAGGTAGATGTATTGATATTGAACCTAAGCTATACACTCAATAAGGTGAAAAATAAAGCTAAGTTTATTAAGAGTGAGTTTGGAGAAAAGGAATTTTAGTGAAAAATTATTCTACAAAATAAGGCTCCTTTCTGATTAAAAAGATACCTATTTTGAATTGAATGCTTTTCTATTTTCCTACATCTTTTTTCCAGCCTCAAAACTCTAATTACCGCATCAAATACATTTTCCCAAATCCGTTTTTAAACATATCGTCTTTAGAGGTTTCCCTATGATCAATTTCCTGTCCATTAGATCTTACAAAAACTCGGTATAAATAAACACCATTAGCAAGCTGGTCACCAAATTCATCTCTGCCATCCCAGGCATATTCTGTTCGGTTATTTCCTATCCGAATAGCCCCTATTTCATCCTGAGTAATTTCCCTTACTACTCTTCCAGTTAAAGTCATGATTTGGATTTTTAATTCATCCGGAACAACGGCACCTGAAAGGGTAAACACAAACTGGACATGATCGGAAAAAGGATTTGGATAGGGATAGAAATGGGTAACTTTCGATTCATTTTCTACCTCAAAACTAATCCGGTAAGCTGCCAATCCAGCTGCATTTCCACTTATATCAGCACCCTGAACAATAAGTGTGTATTTGCCATCGGGCAACTTATCTGGTTGATAATACACTTGAAAGTCATTATCATTTATTCTTGCCCAATTGACATTTGGACTATTAAAATCAATTTTTATAAAGTCACAACTATCACAATTATTGAGGAAAATTTGCAGACCAATGGTATCTTCTCTCACCAAAAATTTATTCTCATCTTTTAGGCTAATGGTAATCAATGGAGTTGGAGAAACTAATTCACCATTCATAATATGGATCCCATCAAAAACTACATCTAGAATCGGATTAGTACTATCTTTATTGACCTTGAATTTTGTTTCCAGGATATTATTTTCATAAATCTGTTCTTTCGACACCCTTGGGTTTACATACACATTTAGCTTATTCAATCCAACCCAATCTATTGAACCCAATGAGACAGAAATTGGCAATGAAGCTTTTGCCGAAAGATTGGAAAGTGTATCATAAAATTCCAATTGTTTATTTGAAGTTTCATTTTGCAAAGTATATTTCACTACTAGGTTTTCCTTAAAATCAGTTTGGGTAACATTTTCAAAAGCATATCCAAAAGTGATAGAATCCCCTTCCTCTATTTCAGGAATTTTAGTTTGAGCCAATAAGGTGTCGAAAAACAAAATACCTTCAGGGACTTCCTCATAAAGGACTTTCCAATCATTTAGTTGCACAGGAGTTTTACTCGTAGTGTCTGAAGTGAAAGCCTGAAGCTTTAAGTAAGGATAAGTATTGGCATCAACCGTGGAAATATCGGTATTTTTTTTCCTGATATTCGAAAGAATGGTAGATTCTTCTCCCTGTAAACTCATCCCAATTACATCCACAAACCAGTCATCCTCTGAACTATTCTCCTCTTTTATATTCAAATAAATTGATTCCCAATTTTCAGCAGGGCCAATTCTTGGGGTAAGTACATTTCCTTCAAAAGCATCAAAATCAATAGTAAATTCACCTGAAATCATTTGAGCATTTGAAGCAGTTGCAGAAGTATACCTGGGGTAAATCTCAGTAGCTGTTCCTGGAGCATCACCTTTCCTCCCAAAAGCAATAAACGGATCACCAGTTTTCAAGGTAGATTTCATGGTCGCTACATCAATTCCCATTTCGGCAAAGCCAGCAAAATTTTCATCAGAATAATCTTCATATCTCAATTTTCCGGCAGAAAATATCACAACATAATCTCCTTCTTTAATAAAGCCCATGTAAAATGACATGAAATTATAATTTCTTAAATCATTATCCAATAATCGATAGGCATCTCCCCTGTCCCCATATCCACATTTCAAATGAGGATAAACAGGAATGGAATAAGGTTCTCCGGTATTTTTGTCTATCGCATAGGTCACCAGATTATTTATTGCACATATTCCCTGACCTACTGATTGAAAATCATTTACATAAAGATGATAATTTGCAGGATCTACATTTTCATCTCCAACAGCCTGAACCTTTAATGTCATTTCCTCCTTTTTAAATTCCCACTTTTTATTGGCATTATTTAAAAACAGGTTTTCAATTTTATTTTTTTCAAATTGGGGAAATTCACTTTGTGACCATCCTTCTGGTGAATCTTTTATATAAGTGAAAGAACTTTCAGCCCAAGTTTCATCCTCATTCCCTTCATTATATCTAACTCGCCAATAATAGACAGTAGAATCATTCAAATTTCCTGGTAATAAAGAAACTTCACATTCGGGGGTAATTCCTGCAAATACAATGGTATCTTTCAAAACCGAGCTATTGAATTGAGAAGCCGTATCAATTTGAAATTGGTAAAAGCGATCGGGAGTGAGCGGATCATTATTCTGGGCAAATAAACTAATTTTTTCTTCCTTCACAATACTGAACTCTCTTGGTGTAATAATGATCATATTGGTTTTGGGTAGGAACAAATTAAGCTGCCCGAAATTATTACTTTCATCCAATTCATCAATTTCACTATTTGCATCAATCACTATTTCAAAAGTGCTATTACCTCCTGAAACAAGCTTATCCTCCTTAGTAATTGGAATTGTAAAGTAAACTGTATCCTGATAAGAAACTGGGGGAACTCTGATTGGATCATACAACCTGAAAGAACCATCATTAAAAATTCGCTTTACATCAATATTAAAAGAATCTTTATCAACAATGCCAAAATTGGAAATCACAATTCCAATTTTAAAGGAATCAGTTTGAACGGTAAGCTCTTCTGTTTCATCAAACTTTTGAATGAAAAGTTTATCATTGGCTATATGATAATCTGGTTTATCAATTGGATATAATCGAATGGCAGGATCACCCGAGAAAACAAATTGCTGTGCATTAGACCAATCCCTTTCACTATGTGCTCTTAAATCAACATATTCTTTTATGGCCTCCTTTAATACTAATCCAATGGGTTTATTGTAATATAGTTGGCTAGTAAAAGCCTTATCAAAGAATTTCTTAGCATATTCGGCCTGAGTATCTGCAAAAGCTAAATAACTATGTGCTAAAAAGCCGATTGCTCCTTTATTGGGAGTTAGTACCCAATCTTCTCCAACTGACCTGGTCCTAGCAAAAACATTTCCTATATCACAACCCATCATAAACATAAATGGATATTTCCCTTTATTCTCAAAACCTCTTATAGGATCACTAACATAACCAAACTCCAAATCAGCGGCAACAATAGAAGAATGTCCAAAAGAAGTCAATATTCCAATCCCTGAATTGATCTCATCCGAAATATCTATAAATTCAGTATTTCCTGTAGTTTCTTTTTGAATGATTTCTCCATTGGCACCAATAAAATCACCTTCTACTTTAGATTTAAAATTTAGGGTATGGTACTTTAATAAATTATGTTCCTGCACGGTTTTACCACCGCTCAGAAACAAAGCATTTTTCTTCCACAAATCATCGAATTCAAATGCTTCATGTTCTTTCACTTTGTTCAGGTAGTCCAACACTTGTTGAGGAGTATTTGCTGATAATCTACCTGTTGGAATGGCTGGTTCAAAAATAGACCCATTTAGTCCTGAAGTCAACATATTATCGGAACAAGGTTCGCCAAAACAGGGCACCAGATTCTTATAAGTCCAGGTATTACTGGCTGGTTTATTTTTTTCAAAATTATAATTTATGGCTAGTCCTTTTCCTATCAAAAAGAAAAACTCAGGATTTCCAGTTTTTAGCAAGTAATCTGCAAATCTCCTAATTGCCAGAGGTGTGATCTCCCCAAATGTGAATTGATTGTAAATATTCTGAATATCAGCAATATACACCTGATAGGCTCCACCTTCAGTCGAACCTCGGTAATTGGCATATTCCCTTATAGGGTCCTCCGTTCCATTGGCTGGTTTCATCAGCTCAGGATGGGAAATAATAAAGTAATTAGCAGAATTATTAATTCGAGAGATATTGGTAAGTCCAAGCGTATCAATGCTTTTAATTTCACTTGTGAGCAGTAACTTGGCAGTTTGCCCAACTCCCGGAACAATAGCAGTCAAAGTGTTTGATCCATCAACAGTTCCAATAATCTCTGTTTTATCCTCAATGGAAGTAATATCAAATAATCTAAAATTAGAAGGCACTTCCTCAATGGCCACTTTTATTTGACTGGCGCCTTCCCTTGGTACCAGGAAAATTTTTTGAGGTTCATCATCCGCATCAATAGCTTGTGGGTAAGTTAATTTTATATAGGATAAAGAAACGATTTCATTATAATTGGTGGTAAGCTGCTCTATCTCGTAAGAAATTATAATAGAGTCATCAACTACCGGAAAATCTGAAAAATCAAGTGTTGTGGATAGAACACTATTATCGTAATAGGAAAAATTTAAGGTGCCTAACTCCCGTTGGCTTGCTAAATCTTTACCTGCATAAATTTTAACCTGATGGACAGTATTTGACCGTCCAGTCATTTTTACTTCAAGCGTTGGATTTGGCCCTGAAGCAATCAGATTCTTAACTGGAATTTTATAATCTTTCTTATTAGTACCTCCTGCATATAAATCTGTAAAACCTTTTCCTTCATCAAAGCCTGACAATAATGCTCCCTCGTTGGAAATAGATTGAAAAAATTTTGGATATAATCTACCACTCGTAAAATACCTTTCAATTCTGTTAAATGAAAAATCTGGTGTAAAATGGATTACTTCCTCCTTAATATGATATGGTTTAGGAACCAAAGAAGGATTCGATTCATTATTAACCTTAATCCTTTTTCCAAAAGATTCATTAAGAGTATAAGTAAGAAAACAAAATGTCTGATTACTGTAAAGATTTGCAAAAGGATCAGTTTGATTGATTGGGTCTGGATAAAATTCTTTGTCAAGCAAACCATCATTTTTAGCCCCATAGAATTCTATATAGTCACCAAAATTAAAAACTCCATCACTTTCGCCATCAATATAAATAGCCTGTTCCTTTCCTCTAAAAAAAAGCTGGATATTTTGAGGGTTTACTGTACTTACGGGAAACCCTCCATTTTGAAGTTCTTCATATGATATCCTAAAAATACCATCCTGGCTGACTCCAATTTTAAAATATTGCTGATCGTAATTAATCCATTCATTTTCAATTACCTGTGCAATGGAAAGGTGAAAGAAGAATGAAAATAAAAGCGAAAAAAATAAGATAAATCTATTGATTCCCATAAATATATCTTGGCTTAGTGTTTTTGGATTTACCCAAACCGATAATTAGTGAAAAAATATTAGAATAAAGTCCTTCAGATTGATCACCGATATCTGTTAAAGCGTAATCAATTGTTAGGTTCTTTATTTTGATACCTACTCCAAAATTGGGTTGATAAGTCCAATAAGTGCTGCCCTTAAAATCTTTAATTTCCTGAAAACCAGCTATCCCTCCTCTCAGGAAGACCATTTTTTTAAAATCCAGCTCTAAACCCAAATGGGGGTCCATAGAAAATAAGGAAGATTTAATAAGCGTATTTCTGGCTCCATCAAAAGTGATATCAATTCCGGTAGTCACCAGAGCTCCAAAATTTTCTTTAATTGTAATTCCATATGCTATATCAGCTATTATCCTAGGCATAGTTACTTCTATGGAATTGTCTGGAATGGTATTTCCTGTTTTGGCAAATACATCGTAGAAAGTTTCCGGGTTGTAATTCCAGGTATTGTAGGTTCCTGTAACATCTCTTCCGACCAAACCAAATCGCCAATTCCCCCTTTTTAACTGAGCGCCTATATCCAAACCAAATCCCCAGGCATTGGCAAAAACACCAACAGATCTATAAATAATTTTAAAATTAGCCCCTAGGTTTAATCCTTTTATAAGTAGTGATCTTCTGGCATAAGAAAATAAAAATCCATAATCGGCAGCGGAAAATGACCTGATATTATCGTAGTTGAGATTTCCATCTGCATCATATAAAAATCTGGTATCGGGAATATCATCTGTAGCAAATCTAATAAGTGACAATCCGATTCTACTTCGGCTATCAACAGGTGTGGCAAACCCGAAATAATCATAATTGGCAATTCCTGCAAAATAAGAAGCATGCATTAATCCAAAAGCATATTTTTTCTTCACATTCAGCAAACCCGCAGGATTCCAATAGCCAGAAGTGACATCATCAACAACCGCAGCCTGGCTATTGGACATTGCCAAACCTCTGGCACCCACACCAATTGCCATAAATTCATTGCTGTATTTTGGTGTGTTTTGGGCAAACAAGCTGGATATTATTGCCTGATGAAAAATTACAAAAAGTAGTATTCTAGCCATTAATTAAGTATTGCATCCTGCTTAAAAAGTTACAAATACAAGATTTTAATGCTTTTATCTAGTATTATGAATTTGGTTTTACAACTCCTTTAATTCAAAAAATAACTTAAGCATCATTTCAAAAATTAATGCTTAAAAAAATTCATAATTATTGTTGAATAAAGCTTTATCTCAAAAAAAATTATGTGATTTTTCAAGATTGTATGTTGTTCAACCTAAAATCGTTAACCAATAATTTTAATAGATTTTCAGCAAATCACTCAACATTTAACGAGTATTGCATGCTAAGCGTCTGTAGAATACCAGATTTATTAAAAGGGAATTTTTAAGAAAACAAAGGCTATATCCTCTTACTTTTGAATTAAAAATTTATCGTACTCACAATCAAGCGTTTGCAAAAACTTAATTTTATCTTTTTTTCTGTTCAATCACATAATTTCAAAACATTCTTATGAACCCTAACTGGAATGATCGGCAATAATCACCCAATCCCCATTTATCTTTTTCCATGTTAGGGAAAAATGTCCTTCAGCATCTCCTATTTCACGGGTGAGATGAAATTTCCCCACAATGAAAATCACCATTTTATCCAGTTTTTCTGAAGAAATTATGTCAAATTTCAGTTTACCCATGGTCTTGGCGTTTGGATAATTCTTTTTATACCGCTCTAATGTTGCCTGATAACCATAGATCACACCATTTTTACCAATAAATTTCAATTTATCAGAAGCCCAATAACCTACCATAAACTTCTCAATATCACCATTGTTCCAATCCTGAGTTTGTCTTTCTAATATTTTTAAAACCAGCTCTATATCTTTATCTGACTGACCTTTAGTAACTATTGAAAATGAAATCATTAAAAGAAATATTGAAAAAAACTTAGAATATACAGGCATTAGATTTGATTAAATTTTGATGAAATAAATAGATGTACAGAATTAAATATACTTAATTAGTGCCACAACTTTTTGATAATGAGATAAAAGTACTCAATATAAAATAGTACTGGTACTTATATGAATTGAGCCTACCTCAAATTAAGTACTCGCTGTAAAAGATGAATAATTTTTCATGATCTATCAACCATAAAATTTATCAAAAAACTTTATGTTTAATAATACCAATATTAATCACTTTTTCAAATGTTATTGATATAGAGATTCCAAATAAACTTTAGCTAAAACTCTTATGCTATTAAAATATCAAATAAAGTTAATAAAACCTCAGTAATTGCGTTGAAGGAGTGGTTTAATTTAGACAAAGTGTCAAAGACTATCCTGAAGAGCTAAGAAAGCTCTTTTTTGTGAAAACCAGATAAAAAATCTTAGGACTTTTTTTATGCGTAATTCATTTTTATTCTTACTTTCAATTCCTATTTTCCAATTTTTTATAACTTCCCAATTATTTGGGCAAGACAAAATAGAAATTTCTGGGGTAGTAATCAACGAAGTAGGAAAAACCATTCCAGATGTAAAAATATCTATAAATAATAGCGGATTTGTTACTACCGATGCAGCAGGCCTATTTGTAACAAAAATATCATCAAATGAAATAGATGATATTGAAGCATTTAAACGTGGGTATGAAATGTTTAGTTGGGAAAAACTGAAGGGAGAGAAATTCAAAGTGGAAATCAAATTAAAGCCCGTTGATTATAAGCTTATAGGAAAAGTATTTGATGAAAATGGAGAATTACTAGCAAATGCAGATATAGTTTTAAATCCAGATGACCCGCAATTGATTGCAAAATCCAATTCCAAGGGGGTGTTTTCCTTCAAAGTTCCGTCATTTATTAGGGTCGATGAAAATAGCAAGCTTTCAGTAAATGGGAAGCTTTTAGAATCGGATGGAATAGCATTCCAGGAAAAAGGCGGATTATTACACCTTAGCTTACCTGTTCCTTATCAAACCATAGTAATATACGATAAGGATAATAATAAACTTACCAACAGAAGTTTTTCGATAAACGGGAAAGATTATACCACAGACAATAATGGAGAACTTAAACTAAGAATCAGGAATGTGGAGAAGCAGAAATTTGCAATGGATGATCATCAGATTTTAAGTTCTAAACACCATCCAGGAGATAATCATTACTTACTTTATTTCAGCAATATAAAAGAGGAAAAAGGCATTCCTGAAAATGTAGAATTTCCAAAAGGATCAAATGAAATTGTGGAAGATGTTGTAGTAGAAGATGGTAAATTAAATCTTGAAAAAGTCACTGAATATGACAAAGATATTAATATCATCATCAATGACCTAGAATTAGAAAAGCAAAGGTTATCACAAAAGAGCAATGAAATTCGGGTACAAATGGAGATGGTTGCGGAAAAAATGGGAGAAGAATCTTCATTAAATGATGAGGATAGAAAACATCTTTCTCAAACAATGACTTCCCTGGAGGATCAGCTAATTGAAAATGATGTTGCTTATGAAGATGCTCAGGTTAAAACAAAAGAGATTATAGACAAGATGAAGTATGTAATCATTGAAAAAGATTCTTTGAACCATGCTGTAGAAGAACAAATTGAGGTAATCACTACCGAAAAAAAGCAAGTGGAAGAAGAATTAGAAAGAGATATTTTAATTTTTTCTGTAGTTGCATTTTCTCTACTTATTGTCGCATTTATTTTATTCAGTTCAGGAAAAAGAATTAAAAAGAAAAACAATGAATTGTTTGCCCTAAATACTGAGTTAAATCAAACGAAAAATGATCTTCTTGAAAAAGTCCAAGAAATCAATCAACAAAAAGAGGAAATTGCGGTTCAAGCAGAAAATCTACAAGACCTTAACCATGATGTAACCATAAAGAATAAAAAAATCACAGATAGTATTCGCTATGCAAAATCGGTTCAGGAGGCTGTTTTACCCTCTCTAAATTTACTTGACACGTTTCTAAGCGATTATTTCATCACTTATCTGCCTAAAGATATCGTTTCAGGAGATTTTTATTGGTTTACTAAAATTCCTCCTCAAAATGGAAATGGTGAGAAAATATTGATTGCTGCAGTAGATTGTACTGGTCATGGAGTATCAGGGGCATTTATGTCGATGGTAGGAAATACTTTATTAGAGGAAATTGTAAATCAAATGCAGATTTATGATACTTCTGAAATTCTTGAGCACCTTAATAAAAGGATTATTGAAGGTTTAAGGCAAAGCGAAACTACTAATAGAGATGGAATGGATATATGTATTTGTAGCCTTGAAAAGTTAGCTACTGGAAATACTAAAGTCACGTTTACTGGAGCAAAAAGACCTCTATTTTACCTCAGAAAAAATGAAGGAGTTGTAGAAACATTAGCTGGAGATAGAAGATCAATAGCAGGTAGACAACCTAAAGAAAGTGTAGAATTTTCCAAACAAGAAATCGAGTTGTCACCAAAAGATGTAATTTATCTTACTACTGACGGTCTAGTAGACCAGAATAATGAAAACAGGAAGAGATATGGAACTACAAGGTTAAAGGAGTTTATCCTTCATAATTCAGAATTTGATAACCTAACACAGAAAGAGAATTTAGAAAAAAATCTAGCCAATTATCAGGGAATAACGGAACAAAGAGATGATATTCTTGTTATAGGAATTACAGTATAATCTACACCTAACACTATATTTTTTAAAAGGGCCTTGTGCCCTTTTTTTATGCCCAAAATAAATTGCTTCATTAAAAATAACATCTATAGTTCACCCAGTCAGGATTCGAGATTTTTCATATGACTGAAATTTGAAAGAAAACATACTTTCAAATTTATCCATACTCTCATCGGAATTAATTTTTCTTAAGCTTTCTTCAATATTCAATCTAAAAGATTTTTTATCTTGATTGTAGGATTTCCCAAGCTCTCTTTTCATCCACTTCCATAATCGCTCGATCAAATTTAGGTTAGGGGAGTAAGTAGGTAGATATACCAATTCAATGTTCCAAATTTCTGCATCTTCCTTTACCCAGTCACATTTTTGATAGCTGGCATTATCTAATATTAAATACAGCTTTTTATCCAGATTTTGGTAATGATAATTTCGTAACCACTTCATATAATTGGTGATGGTTCCAGCTCTAACATAGGTGTCATTTATCAAACTGAGTACTTGCCTTTTTGCCACATCCAATCCTCCAACAACATTGATGCGATAACGTCCATGGCAGGAGGCTTTGTAACAAGGCTCCTGACTCGATAAGTACTGGTTAAATTTACCTTGAACAAAATGAGCACTATCTAAAAAAAGTACATCAGCTGTTCCTGAAGCTGCTTTCCCCAACAAAGGAAACAATTTTTCTGTTTTGAATTCCTCTTGTGCCTTTAGCCAATTCTCTGACAACTCATTCTCTGGAAAAGGCTTGGTTTTCCTATACCTAAAACCTAATTTTTTGACAAATACCCGCACACTTTGCAAACTCAGCTCAATCCCTAATTCTTTTCTGATCCATTCCCGAACCGCTGCAATACAATCTGGTAATAATTTATCAATAGCTTTGTAGGTTAAACGCATGAAAATATTCAAACACTATTTGGAGCTTATGAGGCTCGATTTTATTTTTTGAATTAAAAAATAAAATTATTAAAATCTATTCTAACTTCCTTCTAAGAGCTATCTAAAAATTTGATGCGTTTAACCTAATAGCTTTGCTGATTTTTTCTTTGTGTGTCATTAGACAAGATACCGGTTTTTTATAGTGGAGTTTGCTCAGTAAAGGCAGACCACCTTCATTATAAAGACGAACATAACTTGTAATAGTGCTGGGTCTCACACCTAAAATTCTGGCACATTCTCCTCGGTTAAAATCCTGAAAAAGTAAGCTTATCATATGTAATCTATCCCGGATTATTGGGGATTTATGTTTTTTTCTAAGCATATTTGCCTTGGAGGCATCAGTTTTACTGATCTCTATTGGAAGCATTATTTATGGTTTGGTCACTTTAAATATAATGCTTCCTTTTTTTATCGCAACCTGACGTTGCGCACTATTCCCCAGATTTGGGGCAGAAATTGAAGGGGTTAAAATTATCAATTTCTACCCTTCCAAATTGATTTCAGTCGCTAACGGTTTTAAAATCGAGAGATCTTACCTAATTTCAGGTCAAGTCCTAT
>JAHQVQ010000123.1 GCA_019634305.1 Flammeovirgaceae bacterium
CCATGGAAAATAAACCCACTCCAATAATAGGGTGAAGAGGTATTGACATCTGCCTTTTCCAAATACTTTAATTTGGCATTTCTTAAAGCCTGCGATTTTGATGATCCATTGCTAATTTCCTTATAAAAATGTTGCATGATATCGGAGGTAGATTGGTCTGGAACTGCCCAAAGACTCATTAAAACATTGGGCACACCAGCGTACATAAATCCACTCGCCAGGCTCACTACGCCTTCCCCTTTATAGTATTTTCCACTTCCTGTATTACAGGCGCTTAATACCGCCAAATCAGCTCCTAGTTGCATATTATAGAGTTCATAGGTGTGTAATAAGCCATCCTCTGCTGAATTTTCATCCTGATGAAAAACAAGCCGGGAATAAGTTGGCGCATCTTCATTTATAATGGTATGAGTCGCCAGGTGCAAAACCATTCCATCAGTAGCATTCGTTTTAAAATTTTCTTCTGTTGCCAGTGCCCCAATAAAAGATTTTCCATCGAATATACTGGTAATCTGGCTCACTTCTTCTTCAGCATAAGGAAGAGCAACCAGTTCGCTGGCCCTGGTACTGTCAGTAGCTAGTCTGGTGCCCAATAGAGGATTAGCCGGCCCGGAAAAAGTCGGGGCAAATCCCATAAATGAAACTTCAGCGGTGGCTGCATGGGTATTAAACTGATTCAACAAAAGGCTAGTAGACTGGTGATATTGAATGGCATGTTTTTTTAAAACATAATCAAATTCATGAAAACTTGACCCTTTAGTAGTGGATAGCAGGGCATCTAAAGGAAGTTGATGCAAATAACCATCGGCTAAAATGATGAGGTTTTCTGTCAGGTTTTCATTGGCAAGGAAAGTATTGTACAAATCATACCCCAAATCCTGATAACCCTCCATGGTATTGGACTTTATTTTTTTTGTAAAAGCACCTATTTGCCCGGCAAGTTCCTCAGGGTTTTCAATTGCCAAAATATTAAATTGATATTTATTAATTGCGATTCGGTAAATGTGATTTTCCCCCCAATAAAACTCTATATATTGATCAGGTTTTCCGAGTAAATCATGTTGTACTGCATCAATTGAGATATTAGCATCCTCATATCTGGCGGCAAAGTATTTTTCATTTTTAGTTTTAATTTTTTGTTGAATTTCTTCAAGTTGTCTTTTCCACTCAAAGATTTCCTGTTTCAAAGGCGCTTTATCTTCTGATCTTTCGCCTTCTATTAATTGTTTTTGAGCTTCTGATATGTTTGATTTCAGTTCATCTTCTTTTAGAAAAAGTGTATCTGTATTTTCCTGTGCTATTTCTGTTTGTGTTTTGAGAATATTTTCAAGCAACAAATTTGCTTTACTTTGTTGCATAGCATAAAAAATAGCTTCTGCATATTGTTGATCCTCAGTGGTTTGGTAAAGTGCCAAGGCAGTTTCCATTAATCCTTCATAGAATTTGAAAGTGGTTTCGTTAAAGAACAACTTGGTGTCCTCATTTGAAAGCGATTTTTTCATATCAGCCAGCAGGGTAGTGGTATTACTGTAGGTTTGAAAAGCTTTGTCAAGCAGATCATTGTCCTTTTCTTTTTCTGCCCATAGTTTTAAGGCATATCCTTTTGAGGTTAGGGTTTCCAGCAAAATGCCCTTCTCCAATATTTCCTCATTGATGGGAGGGTTTTCGAAGTAATCAGCTGCTTTAAATTTTGGATGGATAGTTTGCATGGAAAGTTGGAAATATTCCATCCCTTTTTCAAATTCTCCTTTTTTAATATAAACCTGTCCTAATCCGTCATAAGTTTGGGCGGGATAAGCATGAAATTGTCCATAAAATGTGGTATCAATATTAAGGGCTTTTCTGTAATAACTTTCAGCTTCATCATATTCACCTTTTTCCAAATGTGCTTTCCCCAAATTGAAATACGGTTGATTTAAGGAAGGATGAGGCTGGTTATTAAACATCATATTGAGCATTTTCAAAGCCAAGCCATGTGCTTCAAGTGATTTATCGTATTGCTTTGTCTCTGTATATATATTTCCTCTGGTACTGTAGATAGCAGCAAGAATGTAAGGGTTTTGGATGATATTTCCGAACTCCAAGGCTTTGTCCAACACTTCAAGACTTTCATCCATTTTGTTCATTCGGAAAAGCGAAACACCCATGTTGGCGTAACTCCTGATAAATGCCATAGGATCCTGAATACCTGCTTGTTCGGCTACTGAAATGCTTTTTTTAAAATATTCTTCCGCTATTGGGTATTCACCAATACTATGATAAACAATACCAATGTTTTGGTAAGACTGAGAAATGAAAAAAGTATTTTCGGACTTCTGAGCTGCCTTCAATAGTAATTTCGCTGTACTAAGGGCTTTTTGATAATCTCCCATTGAATTATAGACAAAAGTTAGTGTTTGGTAACCTTTTATCAATTGCGGATCATCTTTTTCTAACTTATCTTCATGAAGGGCAAAATAGGTTATTAAAGTTTCTTTGGCAGCTGGGAAATTCCCTATTCTGGAAGTAGCCATCCCCATATTAAGTAGTACTTTAGGATAGAGTGTGCCTGATTTTTCAAGTTTTTCTTCGAATAAAGGCATTATTTTTTGAAGTTGAGCCACTGCTTTATCCATCTGGTTTGTCATGATACTAATAGCGGCAATATGATTTAAACTTTCACTATATTTCTCAAAATTATTCTCATTTTTAAAAGCATCAGCAGCTTTTTCAAAAAAGCTTAAAGCTTCATCAAAGTTGCCTTCTTGTTTTTGTTGAATCCCTTTTTGGAATAAATCTTCAGTAGGGTTTGATTGTCCGAATGCAGAATGTTGGGAAAAGAAGATTAGAAAAATTAAAAAAGATGGGAGGTTAATGAAGTTTAAAAAGTGTTTCATGTGTTAAAGTTTAGTCTCAGAGATGGATATTCAAATCCATGTTTTTTTGCAAGCTCCAAGTTTAAGGCTTGTTTAAGTTTTATGTTGAATCGAAGTTTATAAAACGGGCAGACACTTCTGTGGCGTTTTGCAACCAAAAGAATAAAATTTAAACATGCCTAAAGTTAACTATTAATCTAAAATTTGCCACTCAATTGATGTTAAGAAAAAAGAGGTAGTATTTCAAACATTATTTTTTTTCGATAAACCATGAGCTTTCTTCTTCTATGGAATTAATTTCCCACTTCTTTGTTACTTTTGTAACATTATCAGTCCCAAATTGTTGAAATGGGAATTATTGTGGATTCGTAAAATTTTAGAAATATGCCAGAAGAATATAACAAGGATCAATTATATAAAAGGAACCTCACTATTTATACTGAGGCTAATCCGAATCCTAATTCCATGAAATTTATGTTGAATTTCATGATTTTAAGCGAGGGTGAAAATGCTGATTTCCCTGATTTGGAAAGTGCTAAAAATTCTCCCTTAGCCCAGGAGTTATTCCAGTTTTCCTATGTGACAAGAGTGTTCTATATGAGCAACTTTATTACGATTACAAAGGATGATGCAACTGAATGGCCAAGTGTAATTCCAGAACTGAAGGAATTTATTAAGAAATATTTTGAAGCGGAAAAGCCAATTTTCAATGAAGATCAGCCAGATACTATCGTAGAATTAAATAATGATACTGAAGCTGTAAAGAAAATTAAAGGAGTGTTGGACGAGTACATCAAACCAGCAGTGGAAATGGATGGAGGGGCAATTCAGTTTCATTCATTCGATGAGCAAAGTGGTTTGTTAAAAGTGTTACTACAGGGTTCGTGTAGTGGTTGCCCGGCATCTACCATCACTTTGAAATCGGGAATAGAAACCATGATGAAAAGAATGGTGCCTCAAGTCCAAGAAGTAATTGCTGAAGGGATTTAAAAAACTTTTGAAATATATAGAAATAAAGAAATAAGTAGAAATGTCATTGTGTTTCGTTTCTACTTATTTTTTGCCCTATACTATAACTCCAAAATAGCCCCAATCTGAAGGTACTGGTTGTGTAAACCGTTTCCTATATTTATCCCACCCCAATAGTACCCTACTTCTACAGCGACTAAAAGAAATTTGAATCCACCGCCTAAAAATGGACCTATGTCAAAAGGACTGATTTTATCGTGGGCTTTATAGATTAAAAAAAATTAAATAGATGTGCAGAATTAAATATACTTAATAAGTGCCACAACTTTTTGATAATGAGATAAAAGTACTCAATATAAAATAGTACTGGTACTTAGCTGAATTGAAATAAATCTAAGGAGATAAATATTTAATGTCAAAAAAAATATTGGGAATTAAGGCTATAACTTGAATACGATCAAACATTAATTTTTTAAAAAATGGTTTTGATTTACTACTCCTTTTTAGATTATTGCACCTTGAATTGAATAACCATAAATTAATCGCATGGAATTATTAAAACAGATGTGTAAAATACAAGCTCCTGCGGGGGATGAAGGTCCAATGAAGGATTTTGTATTGAACTATATCAAAGAAAACCAATCTGGCTGGAAGGTGCAGCCCCAGATCATTGAAGGAGAAGAATTTCAGGATTGTATCATTCTGGTATTTGGTAAGCCCAGAACTGCCATTTTTGCTCATTTGGATTCAATTGGTTTTACTGTAAAATACAATAAGGAACTAGTGAAAATTGGTGGGCCAAGGATCAAACACAATTATGTATTGGTTGGGAAAGATTCTAAGGGGGAAATCGAGTGTGAAATGAATGTTAGTGAAGGAAGTAAAAAAGCTTATTATAAATATGATAGGGAAATTGATCGGGGTACTCAATTAGTTTTCAAAAGTGATTTCCGAACTAGTGATGAATTTGTGCAATCCTGTTATATAGATAATCGGCTAGGGGTTTATAATGCACTAAAGGTTGCAGAAACCCTGGAAAATGGAATCATTTGCTTTTCTTGCTATGAAGAGACAGGAGGTGGAGCTGTTGGATATTTAGGGAAATATATCTATGAAAACTATCAGGTAAGGCAGGCACTTATTTCCGATATCACCTGGGTGACAGATGGAGTGAAGCATGGAAAAGGTGTTGCTATTTCCATGAGAGACAGTGGCATTCCAAGAAGGAAATACCTGAATAAAATTCTTGATTTGGCTAAAGCTAGTAAGATAGATTTTCAATTGGAAGTAGAAGATGCTGGCGGAAGTGACGGCAATCAATTACAAAAATCTTCTTACCCATTTGACTGGTGCTTTGTAGGTGCTCCAGAAGATAATGTGCATACACCAGATGAAAAAGTCCACAAGCATGATATTGACTGCATGATAAAAATGTATCAATATTTGATGAAAAGTCTTTAAAAGTTACCCTGTAAAAAGGTTGGGAATAAGCGTTTTCTAGCCTTTTGATTATCCTTATAAAACCATCCTGATTGCCTTTCTGTTGCTTTTTTAACAATTGTTTGTCTAAAAAAACAACCTCTCTAAATGGTTTAGCGTACATTTGTACTATAAATTAAAACAAAAACTTACATGTGTTGAAGTAAAGTTTACCTCAACATAAGTAGTAATAAAAATTGCTTTTTCAACCAGCTAAGCAATAAAAAATAAAGATAATGAAACTGACCAGCCATTTAAATGGGGGGAGTACCTCTAATATTTACCACTATCAAAAGGCATTACTTTTAGTTGTCTTTTCTGTAATCGTTATATACTTTTCACAAATTCATTTCGGCCATTTCAATATTATCCATTGCTATGCGGGGGGGCTGGCTGGAGCAGGAGTTTTATTATTGGTTCGATTAATTGGAAATATCTCATTGAAACGGGCTGAGTTTAGCAAGTTTTATAAATATATAGGTGTATTCTTCGCTCCAAAGCCCTATAAAAGCTTAGCGCAATTGTTTTTCAGCTTTATAGCAATAGTTGGTTTGCTTAACTATCTGGAAATCTCTCATATCAATGCCTTTGAAATAACCTATATAATGGCTTCCTATTTAGGTGGAGCTGCAGTTGCATTTATTATTTATGAACTTCTGGGATTCAAAATAGATGAGTTAAAGGTGACTTATAAAATTGATGGAGATCGTTACGATACTTTTGTTGCTGTAGTAATAGGAACTGCTTTTTTAGGGACTACTTTTAATTTTATCCCTGGGCAATATGATCCTTTTGAGGGAATGGGTGCTGTTCTATTGCCCATTTACTTTGCAACAATTAGTATTCTAATTACCTATATGGGAGCCTTATTTGTAGAGCTTTATCCAAACAGAAAAAATCAAATACTTGTTTTAATCAGTGTTTTATCTGTTATCATATTGATTCAGGTAGCCTCTATTCTGGTGAACAGATTATTACCTGCCAACTGGATGATTGATGGTGTTGAGTATTCCAGTATGAATGTATTGGCGGCAATGCAGGTTGGGGTTATTGCTGGCTTTGTTACTGGTAAAGTAGTGAGGCTTTATCAATTTTTGGCTATGAGGTATATCAACTTCATTCTGAAAAGATCTTCTGAAAGGATTTTTTTCAATGTAATTATCAGAATGGTAATCAATGGGGTAATTGCTTTGGTTCCTTTAATAATTATAGTTTATGCCTTATGGCTAGCTTATGATATGGTTGGCTTGTATAGTCTTGCCATCGCTTTTGTTTGCATGATCAGCAATGTGGGAGTAAATCTGGTAATTGATAAAAATTACCTACACATAAAAAATATAAATTATATCAATTATTTCCAGCGAAGAAAACTGGAAAGACTTTCGCCTAATGTACATGCATTACTTGGGCAAATCTTTAATTCTTCTTCTTCTTCTGAGCCTAGAAAAAATAAGGGATAATCAGGATATTGATTTTTTATTTCTGTAAAATATATCAAATCAAAAATGATAATTTAAGAAAGCCATTGGTCCAGCCCAATGGCTTTTCTTTTCGTTTATTTCCAATACCGCTTTCTCTGAAATACCTTTGTATGGAAATAAAGTAAAAATCCTTAAAAAGCTAGAAAAGGCTAAAGAAAAATGATACTATATAATGTAACTGTAAATGTAGAAGAGGAAATTAGGGAAGAGTGGATTGATTGGATGAGAAATAAGCATATTGGTGAAGTGATGGGAACGGGTTGTTTTATGGAATTTAAATTTATGAAACTGCTTAGTGAAGATCCTAATAATACCGGAACAACTTATTGCATCCAGTATTTTTGTGAAAATCCTGATAAATTAAATCACTACCTAGAAAACTTTGCCCCTGCTCTTCAGAAGGAACATTTCGAGAAATATAAAGGAAAACATGTGGCCTTCAGAACCTTGCTGGAGGAAATATAAAAATAGGATCAGCTTTTATTTAGAGCTGATCCTTTTTCAAATTTGATTAAGGTTAAAAAGTTATTGTAACAATGGACCTTGTTTTGTTGACCTGTCATCTACTGAGTATAATATGTATTGCCATAGTTCATCATAAATTCCAATCCATAAGGCAGATTTTTTTCTCAAGTTCTTCCCCCTTCATTTCTGTACAATAAACTAAGGCTCCTTCCTGATTATAAACCAATATTTTCATTTTAGGTTCACCTTCCAGATCTTCATCGTCAAGTAAAATTTCTTTTTACTGTATCCTGTTCTACTAAATATTCTTCCTGAATGATGTTTTTAATTGTTTCTTTATTCGCAGGTTTATCTCCATTCTGATATGCAAATAACTTAGTAAAGGTTAGTGTAAATAATGCGCATGAGAAGATTAGATATTTCATCCTTTTTATGATTTAGTATTGTGTTTTTTGTTTTTTTATGTTTCAAAAAAATATGCGTATAATATCGAAAAGTAGTGAATGAGAAAATGACAAAGAGTAGAAGAGCCAATAATGCGAGTTATCCTGGGGTTAATTTACAAAGAATTAAGATATTTGAACTGATAATGAATTTAGATAGTTTTGGTAATGTGATTCAAAATACCCAAAAAGTTAATCAAAATAGCGCAGGCATAAAAATTTGAAGTTCCATGAACAATATAATCAAATCCAGTTTTATAAATCTATTATTAATAATTCTTCCGCTATTGGGATTTGCCCAGTTGGAAAAACACATTGAATGGGATTCCAAATTAGCTAAAAAGGAGGCAGCAATAGGAGAGAGTGTAGAGTTAATATTTACAGCAGATATTGATAAAAACTGGTATTTATATTCCTCCGATTTCGATCCTGATTTGGGGCCGATGGTCACCGAATTTTCATTTGAAGAAAATGACACTTATGAACTGATAGGAGCAGTAAATCCCATTAACCCAAAGAGAAAATACGACTCTTTAATTTGGGAAGGAGAATACACCTATTTTAAAGTAAAAGCGGAGTTTCGTCAAAAAGTAAAAGTCCTGAAAGAAGGATTCAATGTAAAAGTTGGAGTTTTGGGCCAAACCTGTAGCGATATAGATGGGAAATGTATTCTGTTTGAAGAAGAATTTAAGTTTACCAATTTAAAGGTAAATAAGGCCACTCCAACCGGTTCACAAGGGAAGTCGGATCCTGTAATTAATAAAAATAATGATATCGCTATTCCCCAAGCCGGGACTACTAAAAATCCGGTAGCTATAGCTGAATCTCCTAAGGAAGAGAAAACCGAAAACGATACTGAGGAAATTACTCCAAAAACAGAGGTTGTGAAAGAAGTGGAAGCATTAAATAAAAATACTTCTGCCTCAGTCAATGAAGAATTATTAAAAGACGAATCGGAAGGCTCTCTTTTTTGGTTAATGGTTTTGGCATTTACCAGTGGATTGGCTGCCATCGTGATGCCTTGTGTATTCCCCATGATTCCAATGACTGTTTCTTTTTTTACCAATAGAAAAGCTAAAGGAGAAGCTATTTTCTTTGGGTTATCCATCATTTTTATTTACACTGTTCCCGTTGCCATTATCACAAAATTATTTGGACTTACCATTCTCAATGAGCTGAGTACGAATTGGTTTGTGAACTTATTGTTTTTTGCCATATTCATCATTTTTGCCTTTTCATTTTTTGGTGCCTACGAATTAGTAATGCCAAGCAAATGGATTACCAGTGCAGACAAACAGGTGGATAAAGGAGGATTTATTGCTCCTTTTTTTATGGCACTTACCCTTTCGCTGGTATCATTTTCTTGTACCGGACCTATCATTGCCCTTTTACTAGGTTTACTAATTGATTCAAATGGTGAAGCAAGTTTGATGGTGCCAATACTGGGTATTTTTGTCTTTTCTTTATCATTTGCCCTGCCATTTACCATTTTTGCATTCTTCCCAAGAATGATGGATAAATTGCCAAAATCTGGTGGTTGGATGAACACCATTAAAGTGACTTTTGGTTTTATTGAGTTAGCACTGGCCTTCAAATTTTTAAGTGTAGCCGATCAGGTTTATCATTGGGGAATTCTCGATAGAGAAGTTTATATCGCGATTTGGGCGGCCATTAGTTTATTCATGGGATTGTATTATTTGGGATATATCAGACTGCCTCATGATGAAAAACAGGAGCATGTTTCAGTTTCCAAATTGCTATTAAGTCTGGTTTGCTTTTCATTTTTAATTTATCTGATTCCCGGAATGTTTGGCGCCCCTTTAAAAGGACTTTCTGGTTATCTGCCTCCAAGAAATACGCACGATTTCGATATCATGGCTGAAATTCAGCAAAACAAGCAATATTTGGCTTATCAGAATGCTGAAGGAGAGAACAGATATAGTAGAAATAAGGTGAAATATGCTCAATATATGAAAGAAATGCCTCATGGAATTCAGGGATATTACGATTTTGAGCAGGGAATGAAAGTGGCTAAACAGGAAGGAAAGCCTGTTTTTATAGATTTTACCGGTCATGGTTGTGTAAATTGCCGGAAAATGGAGGATAATGTATGGGGAGAATCTCCTGTCCTCTCAAGGTTGATGAAAGATTATGTAGTGATTGCTCTTTATGTAGATGATAGAACTGTTGTGCCAGAAAAGGATTGGGTAGAGGGAAAAGATGGCAAGACCCGAAAGACTATTGGAGCGATCAATGCCAATTTCCAAATTGAAAGATTCAACAGAAATGCCCAGCCATTTTATGTTTTGCTGGACCATAATGAGGACTTACTGGTAAAACCAATAGCTTACGAACCAGACGTAAATGCTTTTGTAGAATTCATGGATAAAGGATTAGAAGAGTTCAATAAAAGGGAACAAAAACTGGTGAACAAGTAGGAGGTATTGAATTGTTATTTCTATTGATTTCTTGCCGAAAAAAGTAATAAAAATGGTAATCTCGCTCTGGAGTGGTATGGCATTTCGAGGTTGAGGAAAAGTTGCTCAACCTTATCACCTGCCATTTCAATTATTGAAACTCCTAAGCGGTTCGTCTTAATTTCCTATACCCAAAAATGCCTAATACAACAAACAG
>JAHQVQ010000124.1 GCA_019634305.1 Flammeovirgaceae bacterium
AAGGTAGAAAGGCTTAAATTAGTCCGTGTTTCCTGAAATATCAGTTCGCTTAAATATTCAAAGTCTCTTTGTTTCCAATGTTCACTTGGAATCCATCCAAGCTTTTCCTCAATCTTTTTAAGACAAATCTTAAGATTATTTAATTCCTCTATTTGATGATTATCCATTTTAAAAACTATTGTAAGTCCTCAGGTTAATGAATTTAGTTCTTTTAGAGCATTTCAACCAAGAATTAACTAATTGAATGGTAATTGAACGCAAAATGAATGGTATTCGGGTAGGGTTTAAGAACGATTTTACCTCAGTTTTACAATTCATAATTGTTCAAAAAAAATGCTTACATGAATCAAATTAAGGATTTGTAATTATAAAATCTAAACTTTATTAACTTTTAAATCCAAAAAACATGGTGTCAAAAAAAATATTAATCCTTTTCATTTTACTTTTCCCAGCTTCTATTGTTTTTGCTCAGGAATATTCCTTTAATGATGCAAACTGGGAATTTTCTGATGAATATGCAGTAGAAGATTATAAAGGGCAGGAAAGTCTGAATCTAAAGAAAGGATATGCGAAATTGAAAAATACTACTTTTGAAAATGGAATAATTGAGGTAGATATTGCTATACCAAATAATAGGTCTTTTCCTGGAGTGGGGTTTAGAGTGGTCGATGAACAAAATTTTGAAGAATTTTATGTCAGGCCACACCAATCTGGAAATCCGGATGCAACTCAATATACTCCGGTTTTTAATGGACTGGCAGGTTGGCAATTGTATCATGGTGATGGCTACAGTGGTCAGATAGTATTTGATTTTGATGAATGGATGCATCTTAAAATTGTAATAAGTGGACAAAAGGGAGAAGTTTATCTAAAGGATATGGAAAAGCCCTTTTTAGTGATACATCAATTAAAAAGGGATCAAATAAAAGGAGGTATTGCATTTATAGCTCCAGCAAGGTTTGCAAATCTTAAAATTATTCCAAATGATTCTCCAGCTTTAAAAGGAGAGTTTAACGCCATACCTGTTCCAGAGGATGGTACAATTACAGAATGGTCGGTTTCTTCAGAATTTGATGAGAAATTATTGGCAAATCTTACAGAAATGAAGGAAGAGTTTTCTCAGAAATTTGATTGGACTATACTGAACTGCGAAAATTCAGGATTGGCTAATGTTGCAAAAATCTCCCAAATAGGAGAGGGCTCCAATTCTGTATTAGTAAAACAAAATATATCTTCTACCACAGATCAGATAAAGGCGCTAAAAATTGGCTTTAGTGATAGGGTAAAATTCTATTGCAATGGTCAGGTATTATTTTCAGGGCAGGATGGATTCCGTTCCAGAGATTATCGCTATCTGGGAACTATCGGTTATTTTGATACAGTTTACCTTCCTTTAAAAAAAGGAAATAATGAAATAGTCATTGCTCTTTCTGAAAGTTTTGGTGGGTGGGGAATAAAGGCAAAGTTTGAAAATATGGATGGTATAAAAATTAAGGAAAATTAAACAAAAATAGATTTTGAATTTGAAAGGGAGTTTTGCTCCCTTTTTTACATTAATAAGACCATGTTTAAATTAAGTTGTCCAAGGTTATTACTTCATGCTGCAAATGGCCTGTTTTACCTTGAAAAGAACCTCATTAAAGACAAAACATTTCCATTTTCGCCAATAAATTAAAACCTTAGATAGTTTCATTATGTTAGAATCGTCCACAGAGGTATCTGCTCGGTTCAAGAACCTCAGTTCAGGATTTTATTTTGGCTGAGCCGGCATTCGGTAGCAGCGCTATTGTAAAATAAAATCCTTTCCTGAAAACTTTAAATTGAATAATTTTATAATGGTGCGACACTCGACAAATTTAAATTTTAAAAACGCTCTAAATAGAACCAAATTCTACTGATCCAAAAACAATCATTTTACCTTTTACATAAAAATACTTGTCATATTTTCCATTAAATGATGATATTGGACTTCTTTATTTTTACAGCAATTAAATTATTCCCAAAAAAAGTAATTATATTCTAAGGATATCATCCTGATTACCAAATAATAAAAAGTTCATATGGGGTATATCGATTGGGCAGTTTTAATTGTCTCCCAATTAATCATCATTATTTATGGCATATGGAAAAAGAAAGGAAATGACAATTTAAAGGGTTATTTGCTTAATAATAGAAATACCAAATGGTTCACGGTTGGTATTTCCATTATGGCTACTCAGGCTAGCGCTATTACTTTTCTTTCAGCTCCGGGATTAGCGTTTAAGGAAGGAATGCAATTTATTCAATTGTATCTGGGCTTACCTATTGCGGTGGTGATTCTTTGTGTAACTATTGTTCCCATTTATCATAAACTTGGGGTTTATACAGCCTATGAATTTTTGGAAAAAAGATTTAATGCCAGCATAAGGACTTTGGCTGCTTTTTTATTCCTCACCCAAAGAGGTGTAGCTGCTGGGCTAACTATTTTTGCACCATCTTTAATACTTTCATCTATACTCGGATGGAATATTTATTTTACCACTATTGGAATTGGAATTGTGGTTATTATCTATACGGTAATAGGTGGGGCAAAAGCGGTAAACAGGACCCAAAGAATTCAATTGGGAATTATTTGGGTGGGCATTCTCATTACAGGATATGTTGCCTATGATAAAGTGACGCTTGAAATGCCATTGGAGAATGCCCTCCAAGTCGCTGGAAAAATGGGGAAATTAAATGTCCTTAATTTTGATTTTGATTGGAATGAAAATTATAATATTTGGTCAGGAACAATAGGAGGCCTGTTTTTAATGCTATCTTATTTTGGAACAGATCAGTCTCAGGTACAAAGGTATTTAATGGCGAAATCAGTCGGACAGAGTAGATTAGGATTGTTGTTTAATGGAATGGCAAAAATTCCAATGCAGTTTATTATCCTTTTTATTGGAGTACTTATTTATATCTTCTATATCTTCCATTCTCCACCCTTATACTTCAATTCTGCTAACCATCAAACTGTAATAGAAAATGGTTATAATAAGGAGTTACTGGAACTAGAATCGAAATTCAACGATCAGAATGAAAATAGAAAAAAGGAGGCTTTAAGTTTGGTTGAAGCTATAGAAGCGGGGGAAGAAAATCAGATATTTGTTGTTCAGGAAAGGTTAAGACTGGCTGATAGTAAAATTATTAAGACTAGGGAAAATGCCAATGAATTAGTGAAAAAAGCAGATCCTGAATCTGATACCAATGAAAGCAATTATATTTTCTTATATTTTATTTTAGAATTTTTACCTATTGGTTTTATAGGTCTGCTCATATCCGTGGTAATTTCTGCTTCAATGTCTTCCACCTCAGCAGTATTAAGTGCCCTAGCTTCAACAACAGTGATTGATATTTATAAAAAACCAGTTGCCGATAAGGAAAATGACAAACAATATTTAGTGATGTCCAAGTGGTTTACTGTGATCTGGGGTGGTTATGCCATTCTATTTGCGCTTTTTGCCAACAGACTTGGCACTTTGGTTGAAGCCATTAATGTAATTGGTTCACTGGTATATGGAACAATTCTGGGAATTTTTCTGGTTGCTTTTTTTCTAAAGGAAGTACAGGCAAAAGCTACCATGGTTGCTGCTTTGATTGCTGAAATATCAGTAATGATTTGTTATTTTCATCCTGAAATTAAAATCTCTTATCTGTGGTATAATCTAATCGGCTGTATTCCAGTACTTGTAATTTCTTATATTTTGCAAAAAGCATTTTTTAAATCCTCATCACTCAAAAAAGACAGTGTTTTATCTGAAAATAAGGAAAAACTTCAATCTGTTGATGAGTAAATAAACTTTAGTTTTACCTTTAATATACCCCCATATGTGGTATTGATAATAATTAATAGTGGTTAATTGCTGCTGTAATAAAAATGACCATTTGTTCTTGTGAAATGAATACGATTGATAGTACAAATGGGGTAACCCAGGAAAGAACCTCTTATCTTTTAGTAGGAGGTTCTTTTATTTTTATCAAAATCTAAAATTTCTTTTCCCAATCAGTTTTCTGTTTTATTTTTCTTCCAGCTATTTCTTCTTTTAAAAATTTGGCAATAATTACCAATAATCCTTAGGAGGATTTCAACATTGCCTTTGTTGGTTTAAAAAATAGAGCCTACCTTTGAATTTTACTTAAGGAATTTCAAAAATACAATTGAATGAAACTAGAGGATCTTCGAATTAAGATTGATAATTTAGATAATCAGATTCTTGATTTATTAAATGATAGAATGGAGGTGGTAAAGCAGGTGGGTGAACTGAAAAGATCTACCAATTCTATTATTTATCGACCAGAAAGAGAAAAATCAATCATCGATAGATTAGACACTCAGAACAATGGTTTGCTGACAAATGCAGCGATTGAGGCTATTTTCCTTGAGATTTTTGCCGTAAGTAGAAACCTGGAACTTCCAGAAAGAATTGCTTTTCTTGGTCCTGAAGGTAGTTTTACGCACCAGGCAGCAGAAAGTAGATTTGGAGCAATGAGTGATTATATTCCTTTAAATACTATAAAATCTGTATTTGAAAGTGTGGAAACGGAAAGGGCAAGGTTTGGTGTAGTTCCCATAGAAAATAATCAGGAAGGTTCGGTTCATGAAACTATAGATTTATTGGGAATAAGAGATGTGAAAATTGTTGCTGAAATTCCGCTTTTTATCCATTTTGCTTTTGGGTCAAAAGAAGATAGCCTTTCAAAGATTAAAAAAGTTTATTCAAAAGATATCGCTTTCAGGCAGTGTAGAAATTTCATTGAAGAATTCCTGCCAAAAGATGTTACTTTAGTGGAAGTAGCTTCTACTTCCAAAGCAGCCAAATTGGCACTTGAAAATGAAAACTCAGCTGCTATTTGTTCTCATATTGCTACCAAGCTTTATGATTTACCTGTGTTGTTCGAAAACATTGAAGACAGTAAAAGTAATAGAACAAGGTTTCTGATAATCAGTAGGAATATTGTGAACCAAAAGGGAACTAATGATAAGACTTCTATTTTGCTTAAAACCTCTGATAACCCAGGAGCTTTAGCTAATTTCCTTAAAGAGTTTCAATTGGCTGGAATCAATTTAACAAAACTTGAAAGTCGACCAGCAAGGGATGGAGAGACATTTAAATACTGGTTTCTAATTGATTTTGATGGACATTATAAGGACAAGAATGTTCAACAAATTTTTAATGCCCACCAAGAAAATATTCGCTTTTTAGGTAGTTATGTAAAGCTTTGCTAGAAATATTAAATAGTATCTTGGCAGGATAAAGTTTTAGGCTTTCATTACTTTTCCTTCTGCGATTACAAAGACTGAATCTTTAAAGGTTGGCTGGATGGTGTGCTTCCCTGTAAAAAATCCGTAGGCAGGAAGAATTCCCATTTTTTCACTAAAAAAGAAACAGGGTAAATTTAATATTTGCCTTCCATTCCCAATGAGCTTAGCTGATGGATGAATATGACCACAGAGATTATATAAGTTATTAGGAAACTGATCTGAGTTTAAGGGAATATGGGAGAAAATGAATTTCCCAATTACCAGGGTTTCGGTAAATACCTTCACTCTATTAGGGATAAATTCAAGGGCATATGTATCGTGATTTCCTAAAACAAGGATCACTTCCAACTCAGGAAATGTTTGTATAAAAGAATTAAAATACTCCCATTCATTGTTCACTTCACTATGAAATAAATCACCAAGTATAAGAAGCTTTTTTGGAGCTAAATCCATTACCAATTTGGATAGGTTTACTAACTCTTCCAAATGCAATTGAGATGGAATGGGAATTCCTGCTTTCCTAAAATGACCGGCCTTTCCTAAATGCAAATCAGCAAGAATTAAGGTTTTCTCTTCTTTCCAAAAAATGCACTTTTCAGGAAAAAGAATAAGTTGTTGATTATGAATATTATAGCATTCATAACTTTCAGGAAAACCATATTTTGTTTCCTCGTTATTTTTCAATTTTAAGTTGGTTTATGCAAAAGAATAATTATAGTGAGACCACGTTATACTTGTGATTTTTTAAATATGGCTAAAAAATCGATTAAATAAAAACTGATTCCAGCATTAAAATAAATTTAATAATGAGGATAATATTCTTACTTTTTTTAACCGTTTTCATACAATATACGGCTTTTTCCCAATCCCCTAAGCAGTTGTTTAAGAAATACAAAGCAGAGGGTGAAAGTTATTATTCACAAGGTAATTATGTAAAAGCAATTTCTTCTTTTGAGGAGGCTTTAAAACAAAAAGCAGGAGACAAAAATTCCACCCAAAAATTAGCAGAGTGCAATAAAATTGTAAAAGAAAAATATGCTGAATTTATAGTTGCAGCAGATAGACTTTAT
>JAHQVQ010000125.1 GCA_019634305.1 Flammeovirgaceae bacterium
CATTCCTTCAATGCCCACTGACCTATGACAACAGTGCGATGCTTTTATTTGTAGAAACCCTACATACAGGATTAATTTCTAATTCAGGTACGGACTTCGCTCCAGCTTTAAAAATGGCCTTAGAAAAGCATCAGGTGATTGATAATCAAACTGTTAATAACCAGCAATCAAAAATTGTTATTTTAATAAGTGATGGAGAAGATTTTGGGGATGAAACTACTCAAATAGCCAAAGAAATAAAGGAACAGCAAATCAAATTGTATACCATAGGAATTGGAACAAAAAAGGGTAGCAAAATCCCTCAGGGTTATAAATTTAAGAGAGATAATAAAGGTGATGACGTAATTACTACATTAAATGCAAAACCACTTCAGGAACTTGCAGAGCTTACTGGAGGAAAGTATTTTGAGATAAACGAGAAAGATAATCAGATTTCCCAATTGATAGATTCAATCGATTTATTGGAAGGTGAACTAAGAAGTAGTAAAGAGATTGATTCAGCTGCAAATCGCTATTTTTATTTCTTATTAGCTGCGTTTATTCTTATGGTTTTAGATATGGTTATAAAAGTAAAAGTGGTGAAAATTTAAATTTACGCTGGCCTAAAAACTTAAAATGTTATGAAGTATATATTGTTTTGTTTGTTATTAACCAATTTGTATGCCTTTTCAATCGATCCAGGGGAGATAGCCAGAATTAACAGATATAAATCTCAGGCTCAGGAAGCTTTTGAAAGCGAAAATTACCAGGATGCCATCACATCTTATTCCTTTTTAATTGATTCACTTGGCGTAGATGATCCCAAAATAAGGCTAAATATTGCCCACTGTTACTTCAGAATGGGCGATATGGAAAAATCTGCAGCTAGTTATAGTTTTCTGGATCAGGCAGAAGATAATAAAATTGCTTCAGTAGCTAACCAACAATTGGGATTTATAAAAGCTAAAAATAAAAAGTATGAAAATGCACTTCAAAATTTTAAAGAAGCTGTTAAAAACAATCCTTTTAATGAAGATGCCAGGATGGGCTATGAGGTGGTAAAGAAATTAATAGAAGATCAAAAGAAAAAAGAAGAGGAGCAAAATAAAGACAAGCAAGAGAAGCAGAAAGATCAACAACAGGACCAACAACAAAATCAAGACCAACAAAATCAACAGGATAAAGAAGAAAACAAGGATCAGGAAAATCAGCAGAATCAGCAGAATAAAGATAAAGAGGAGAAAGAAAAGGAAAAGACTGATAAACAAAACCAAGAAAATCCGCAGGAAAGTAAAAATACTGAGGAACAGAAATCTGATCCTAAAGAGCAACAAATGGAACAACATATGTCGGAAATTGATAAGGAAAGAGCTGAAATGATTTTAAGAGCAATGGAAGAGCAGGAAAAACAATATTATCAACAACTTAAGAAGAAATCAAAAAATCAGGTTCCAAAAAATAACAAGCCAGATTGGTAAAATAAAATATTGGAATAAATATTTGAAGTTTAATTATTAAAATAAGGGAATAAATGTTTGTAGTTACAGGAGCAGCAGGATTTATAGGAAGTTGTCTAATAAGCAGATTAAATCAGGATAATTTTAATTTTATAGTAGCTGTAGATGATTTTTCAAAAACTGAAAAATTAGTCAATCTTGAAGGGAAAAAAATTCAGGAAAAAGTAGACAGAAAGGATTTTTTTGAATGGCTAGAAAAAAATAAAGAAGAAGTAGAATTCATTTTCCATATAGGTGCAAGAACAGATACTACTGAATTTGATGTTGAAATTTTTAACGAATTAAATTTAAACTATACTAAAAAAATCTGGAAGGCTTGTTGTGAAAATCAAATTCCTTTAATTTATGCTTCTTCGGGAGCTACTTATGGTTTGGGGGAATTTGGGTATGATGATAACGAAGAAGTAATTCCCAAATTAAAGCCTCTAAATCCTTACGGAGATTCAAAAAATGATTTTGATAAATGGGCAATTCAACAAAGAGAAAAGCCGCTATTCTGGGCCGGGTTAAAGTTTTTTAATGTTTATGGACCTAATGAATACCATAAAGGAAGAATGGCATCTGTGATATTCCACGCATTTAATCAAATAAATAAAACAAATGGAATGAAACTTTTTAGGTCTCATAACCCAGATTTTAAGGATGGAGAGCAGACGAGAGATTTTATTTATGTGAAAGATGTAGTTGAGGTGATTGCCTTTCTAATGAATCACCGAAAAAATTCAGGAATTTATAACTTAGGAACTGGGGAAGCAAGGACTTTTTTAGATTTGACCAAGGGCACCTTTAATGCAATGAGTAAAAAGGAGAATATTTCCTTTATTGATACTCCAATAGATATTAGGGATAAATACCAGTATTTTACCGAGGCTAATATGCAGAAACTAAAATCAATTGGATATAATAAGCCTTTTACCTCCTTAGAGGATGGGATAAATGATTATGTTAAAAATTACCTTCAACAAGCTTACAAAGTATTATAGTCAAGGAAATTAATTATCCAATAGAAAATCCAGTCAAATAACTTCTCTATTGACTGGATTTTTTGGTTTATCTGTTTTTTAAAATTCTGTGGAAAACCGTTGGAATTCTAATTTTCTTTCAACTCTTCTAATATAAAACGGGAGTTTCGCATCTGCACTATCAAGTGCAAGAGCCAGTTCATAGAAGGTTTTTGCCGAATCAAATTTCCCCAAATAATATTCATTAATTCTTCCTAATTCTGTAAATCCTTCCTTAAGCTTTGGGTTGGTTTTAGTGGCCTGAGAAAAGAATTTTTGAGCTTTTACAAATTCCCGTTTGTTTGAATAATATTGGCCTAGTTTAAAATTGGGTTGCCAGTTTACCGGTTCTTGTTTATAGGAGTCTGAATACCAATAAGCTGCAGAATCAATGTTGCCTATACTTTCAAGGGTTTCCCCAAATAGGTAGGAAAATGAAGGATCAGGATTACTATTTTCAAGGCCCCTTTTAGCATAGTTTAATGCATAGGAAAAATTGCCTTTTTTCAGCAAAATCCTCATTGCCTCGTTATAAGTTGATATTTCACTTGGAGCAATTTTTATTGCTTTATTTAAAAATTTCATAGCATTTAAAGTATCCAAGTTTCCAGCATAAATTTTACCTAAATTGAATGAAACGCTGTAGTTTTCAGGTGCACTTTTAAAGCCTTCTTTTAAATTATTCAATGCATTTACAGTATCTCCTTGAATTAAAAAAAGCTCTCCTGAGAGGATATTTTGATCCACATTTTGAAAACCGTTTTCTTTTGCCTGTTGTATCGCTATTAAAGCTTCTTCATAATTCCCCTCCAATTTTAATGCAAGTGCCTTGTAATAATAGAAAGAAGTTCCATAAGGATTTAAATTAATAGCCCGATTGATGTCTCGAAGTGCTGCACTTGATTTATTAACCTGAAGGTATAATTTGGCCCTGTGAAAAAAATATTCTGGTTGCGGATCTTCTTCTTCAATAACCTTGTTAAGAAAGGCTATTTTATTTTCGGTATCATTGTTAATTTCATTTGGTATGGGTAATAGTCTATCTCCAGTTTTTTCAGGAGAACTACAGGAATAAATAAAAAGTAAACTCAATAAAAAAATAGCCTTGATAAAATATTCCATGTATAACCAGATGGTTTTTTTTAAAAAATTATGGATAAAAAAAGGTTGAAGAAATATCACACCACGATAATTTTTCAAAGAAACTCTTTTTTCTTCTAATAAATCATCTTTGATTTACTCATCATTAAAATCTATTCTTATATATTATCACCCTCCAAAAATTCTACTTTTTGTTGATTAAAAAAATACCGAAATCAAAGTCCATTTGAGGACTGATTTCGGTATAAGATAGAAGAATGCGAAGAAATCTAAATTTAGATTATTTTTCTTCTGGATTTGATGCCACATACTCCTTATTTAGGCCATCTACAATTTCCTTAGTAATATCCAATCTTTCCTCAGCGAGCCAAATGGCATCTCCTTGTCGGTAATTGAAAATCATATTAAACCCTTTCTCTTCATTGTATTTTTTCAGATAATCATGAATATTATCATACAATTCTTTGTTTTTGGCTTGCTCTTCTTCAAGAAGACCAGCAGAAACAGTTTGTTGATAAACTTGAAGATCTTGTTGTTTTTGAGCTAAATCTTGCTGTAATCTGTTAAACTCATTTTGAGACAACAAATTAGCCTGAGCTCTTCTTTGAAAACTTACTACTTCAGATTCAAGTTTTTGGCCTCTTGTTTCTAATTGTTTTGAAGCTTTGTCCCTTTTGCCTTGAAATTCTACACTGATATCATCATAGAATTTATAATTCTGTAACAAAGAATCAAAATTAACATAGGCGATCTTAGCCTCTTGTTGTTTAATGTTATCTGCTGCTTTAGATTTTTCTTCTAACATTTCCTCTCCCGAGAACTTGAAATAGTATAATGGCAAAACAGCAAGAATTGCGATAATACTTAATATTACACCTAAACTTTTCACTTTAATCTAATAATTTTAAGTTTAATCTTCTTTAATTAGTACTTTCATAAAGTACATGCATTTTTAGCATTGATGCAAATGTAGTATTATAAATATTTAATATAAAATTATCATGATCAGAAAGTTTTTATTTATTTTCTTTCTTTTTATTAACTATCAAACAGCTTTCTCACAATTTGATTTAAGTTATTACCTGCCTTCAGATGTTGAATATAATAAATCTATTCCTACTCCAAAATCTTTAATAGGCCATGAAATTGGAGAATGGCACCTTACTCACGATAAGTTAATAAATTTTCATAAGGGAATTGCAGAACAATCTGACAGAATTTTGTTAGAACAAACTGGTGAAACTTATGAAGGTAGACCTCAATTATTACTTACAATTTCATCAAAAGAGAACCTTGCAAAAATTGAAGAAATAAAAGCAAATCACCAAAATTTATCAGATCCATCTAAATCTGGTAGTATGGATGTACAGGATATGCCTATTGTAATTTGGTTGGGATATAGCATTCATGGTAATGAACCAAGTGGAGGAAATGCAGGGCCGTTGGTTGCTTATTATCTTGCTGCTGCCGAGGGAAAGGATATTGATGAAATGCTTAAAAATACTGTTATCCTTTTAGATCCATGTTATAATCCAGATGGATTTAACCGGTTTTCTACATGGGTAAATATGCATAAAGGCAAAAATTTAATTACGGATCCCAATAGTAGAGAATATAATGAATCTTGGCCAGGAGGGAGAACAAATCATTATTGGTTTGATTTAAATAGAGACTGGTTACCCGTACAACACCCCGAATCAAGAGCAAGGGTGACAAAATTTCAGGACTGGAAGCCAAATATTTTAACCGATCATCATGAAATGGGTTCTAATGCCACCTTCTTTTTCCAACCTGGTGTACCTCAAAGAACAAATCCTTTAACTCCTGAAAAGAATATTGAATTGACCAATAAGCTTGGAGAATATTTTGCGAAAGGAATGGATGGAATCAATTCTCTTTACTATTCTAAGGAAGGTTTTGATGACTTTTATTATGGGAAGGGTTCTACTTATCCCGATGTTCAGGGAAGTATAGGAATCCTTTTCGAACAAGCGAGTTCAAGAGGACATGCCCAAGAAACCATTAATGGTATTTTAAAATTTCCCTTTACAATAAAGAATCACTTTACGGCATCTTTAGCCACATTAAAGGGAGGATATGAATTGAGAAAAGAATTTTTAAACTTTCAAAAAACCTTCTATCAACAAGCCACATCCAGGGCTAATGCCGATCCAGTAAAAGGATATGTTTTTAAAGCTGAAAATGACCCAGCCAGGATTTATCATTTTCTCGATATATTGAAACATCACAAAGTAAAGGTTTATGAATTGGGGAAATCCTTAAACATTGAAAATATAAGCTTCTTACCCGAAAATAGCTTTATTGTTCCTCTAGATCAGGCCCAATATTCTATGGTGAAAGCCATTTTTAAAACGCAGACGTCTTTTAAGGATAGTCTGTTTTATGATATTTCCACATGGACGATGCCTTTGGCTTTTAACTTGGACTACGCAGAGATAAAGGATTATAACAATAACCTTTTGGGAAAAGAAATAATTAATCCTGAATTTCCAAAGGGAAATATAGTAGGGGAAAGCGATGGAGTTGCCTATCTTTTCAGGTGGGATGGTTATTATACTCCTAGGGCATTATACAAATTGCTGAAAAATGGTGTTAAGGCTAAAGTAAGTTCTAAACCATTTAGTCAAAAGATAAATGGCAAAACAGAGTTGTTTTCATACGGAACAATAATGGTTCCCACAGGTTTAGCCAATAAGGATATTGCCAACCTAAAGAGCTTAATAGAGGATGTTGCCCAGGAAAATGGTATAAACATTTACGTATCAAATTCTGGTTATGCCTTAAATGGGATTGATCTAGGAAGTAATTCTTTAAAAAATATTCCTGAGCCAAAGTTACTTATGATCGTTGGATCAGGGGTAAGTAGTTATGAGACTGGAGAAGTTTGGCATTTATTGGATCAGCGTTTTAACATACCAATTTCCATGGTAGAGGCTTCTAAAATTCAAAATATTTCACTTACAAGATATAATACCATTGTTATGGTAAATGTTAATTATAATAAACTTGAAAGTACAGGTAGACTGAAAATAAAAGAATGGGTAAAAGAAGGTGGGATATTGATTCTTCAAAAAAGTGCTGTTAATTGGGGAACTCAAAATGATATAATATCCCTTGAGCCCCAAAGGAAAGAAAAAAATGATGTTGAAACAGGAAAAACCTATGCAGATTATAGTAATGATACTGGAGCTAGGGTAATAGGAGGGGCAATTTTTGGCGCAAATTTAGATATCACCCACCCAATTGGATATGGTTATAAAAAGACTTTTTTACCCGTTTTTAGGAATTCTAGTAATATGTTCCAACCACATAAGAAGCCTTATGCAAACCCTTTAGTTTACACCAAATCACCTTTATTATCAGGTTATATTTCTAAAAGAAATTTAGCAAGTATTGGAGAAACTGGAGCTGTTATGATCAATAACTTGGGAAAAGGTAAGGTAATTTCAATGGTGGATAATGCCAATTTTAGAGCCTTTTGGTTTGGTACGAATAAACTATTTTTAAATGCTTTATTTTTTGGATCAACCATTTCCCATGGAACAGCCAGATAATAGCAATTACCTTTACATAATATTTCAATTTAGTATAACTTTAATAAATATCAATTGAAAAATATTGAATTGAAATCTTAATTTTGCTATTCTTAATCATTAAGTTAAAGGTGAATTTACTTTTGGGAATTTTTGATAAGGTTTTGTATTTAGTTGTTTTTTTAATCCGAGATTAGTTATGTACCTATTTTTTAATTTCTTTTTTTCTGAAAACCATTTAATCACTATATGAACTTTTTTGCACCCTTTTATCTTTATGGATTGTCCCTCATTGCAGTTCCTGTGATTATCCACTTTTTTAACTTTCAGCGGGCAAAGAAGGTTTATTTTACTAATGTAGCATTTCTTACTTCCATAAAAGAAATCACTAATTCGAGGAATAAAATAAAAAATATACTGGTGTTACTTGCCAGAATTCTTTTTATTACTTTTTTGGTTTTAGCATTTGCAAGACCATTCATACCTAATGAAAATTCTGGAAGTCTTTCTAAAAGTAACCTTGTTAGTATTTACTTCGATAATTCTTACAGTTTACAAAATGAACTAGATAACAAAAGACTTTTTGATATTGGAAAAAATAATATTGAACAAATCAAAAAAGTATTTTCTGGAAATACCCGATACCAACTAATTGACAATAGCTTTGAAGGAAATGTAAATTTCTTTTATGAAGGAGAAAAACTCAGCGATAAATTATTAGAACTGAACTTTAGCAATGCCGGTAGAAAACTGGAAAATGTATATGCACGGCAAATAGATGGACTAAGAAATAATAGCTCAGATAATGGAAATCATATTTTTTGGATTTCTGATTTTCAAAAATCATCTATTGGAGATTTAAATCAGATTTTGACCGATACTTCTAATAATTATTATCTGATTCCATTAATACCAAATCAAAGTTCCAACTTATATATTGATTCTGTTTGGTTAGAAACACCTTTTATCAAGGAACAGGAAAATAATATTCTGAAAGTAAAAATTGTAAACTCAGGTGATGAGGATATTGAAGGTCGTGTAGTGAAATTATTTATAGATGAAAAACAAGTTTCCAGTGCAACCATAAATATGGAGTCAAATGCCAGAAAGGAAATTATAATGAATTTTTCAGTTTATGATTCAGGAGAAAAATCCTGCAAAATTGAATTAGAGGATTTCCCAGTAAATTTTGATGATGAATATCACTTTACCATAAAAGTAGCTCCGAAAATTAGAATTATTAATATTGCGGATAGAGGAAATAATAAAATTAAAGATGTTTATTCAAGTGAATCATTTTTTGAAATAAACCAATATGAAATATCCTCATTGGATTATAGTGTTTTAAATACTGCGGATCTTATTATTCTGGAGAATATTCAAGAGATTGATAATGCTTTGTTAATTTCTCTCCAAAGAGCTTACTCAAATGGGACAAGTATTATTTTATTTCCAGCAATTCAACCTGATTTAGACAGTTATACAGCCCTGGCTCAATACCCTATTTCAATAGCAGAATCGAGTTCAAAAAATCTTGAAGTTGACTCTAAAATGGGGTTAGCTCCACCTACTATGGAAATTCCATTTTTTGAAGGCGTGTTTGAAAAGGTATCTCCTAGTATGAGTATGCCTGTTGCAGTAAAATATTTGGAATGGCCTAAAGTGGGGACTAATTTATTGAAATTTAAGAATGAAAGTCCTTTTCTAACTTACTTTTCACAAAATGACAGCAAACTATACATGTTTACTTCCCCACTCGATGACAAATTCAGTGATTTTGCAAAACATGCTCTTTTTGTTCCTGTCATGTATAAAATTGCGCTTTCAAGCAAAGTAAAAAATGATAGATTAGCATTTTCCTTTAATGAAAATATTGCAAGTATTTCAATAGATTCAGTGACAAAAAACGATATTTTCAAACTAGTTAATGGTGATTTTGAACTAATCCCTTCTCAACAAATCGCAGGAAACAATTTGAATTTAAATGTTCCAAAAAACAATTTAGAATCGGGTACTTATAGAATTGAAAATTCGAAAACCAAAAGAAATGGAGGACTTATCGCATTTAATTACGATAAATCGGAATCACAACTAGAGTATTATTCTACGGAAGAACTACAAACTTTCTTTGGAGATGCTAAAAATGTACAAATTTTCGCAGCTCCTGATGAAGAAGAATTTGCTAAAGAATTTAGCACCAAAAATATATCAACTCCTCTGTGGAGATATGCTCTTCTTTTAGCATTACTTTTCCTATTTGTTGAAATTCTATTCATTCGATTTTGGAAGGATGCATAAAATAGATCATAAATTTAAAGTAATTTTTTTTGGTTTTTAAAATTATTATCCTTGTTAAGATTTGTTTGCATTTTAAACTTTCACCACAACTTCATTATTCCCAACTTTAGTGATTTGAGTAGGTAATCTTTTAGTTTAGAAAATAGTGTAGTTAATTTCGCAATTGATAATTCTATTGAATGCTTTTTCAATTCGAAAAACAAGAATGTTCACGCTTTATTTCTTAGGATTGATAATTAGTTGACTTTTGCATCCTGACTAATTAAAATCCAAAAAACCATTGCCTTTTTAAAGGTATTAACTAACAACCTCTTGATGTAGAAGTATCCAGAGATTAAATATCTTGTTGGATTTAGAAGAATTTTTATATGCAAATTTCAACCAGATTGAAGATCCTGGTAATTGTTTTTTTTATATTAATAGGACTTAAACCTGTACAAGCTCAATGGAGCTTAGCAGCAGGTCTTGGTGCTACCAGTTACTCAGGAGATGTTGCAGATCCGCTTCCTAGAGATTCCAGACCAGCTTTTAATATGGAAGCATGGTATCGGGTATCTAGAGGATTTTACCTAAAGGGTGGTTTTTCTGTTTTTCAACTTTATGCAAGGGATATTTATGATTCAAGAAATCGAACCTTTAAATCCGAATTGTACGATGTATATGCCGGTTTCATGACAGGCTATCCTGGACGGAAATTAATGCCTTATTTATCGGCAGGAATCGGATTAGCAAGGGTAGAACCAGCCAATAAAGTTTGGAAGGCTGGAAATCAATCCTGGTGGTTTAATACTGCTAAATGGCAACCAGATGGGGAAGCAATTCCAATGCATACTTTGATTATCCCACTATCTATTGGAATAAGATATAGAATGAGCCCTCGATGGGGATTGGTTTTTGATGCCGGAGTTAGGCTTACTGATACTGATATGCTTGATGGTGTAAGTAAAGAATTTATTATTGTAGATGAATTATCGGAAGAAGGAAAAGCCTATTATAGAGCAATTAACCCTAAGGGTTTAGAGAATGGAACAATTGTCAATGGAAATCCGGAAAAAAAGGATATTTATGGAATGTTTACCATAAAGCTGCAATATATTTTTGGAGCTAAACAAAAAAATCATTTGAATGAATATCACGAATATATTTTTAGTGATAAAAGAAATGGTTTTAGTATTCCAATGTATTGCCCGTATTAAAAAAACTCTTTTTATAAGATTTTTTTCTGTTTTAATTTTTTAATGAACTAGTCTGGAAGCAGAGCGTTATAAATTAAATAAATTTCCATTTTAATTAACTCTATCTATTCAAGTTTTTATAAATGATTAACCAAATTATTTCAAAACTTCAAATTAGGCTTAAAACAGACTTACCCGGAAAAATAGCGCATGACCTAATGAGTTCCCCTGGTAGGTTAGTTAGGGAAAAAATAAAGCCAATTAATCCTAGAATTTCCGCGGTTTTAATTTTACTATTTCCAAAAGAGAATTTAATTAAAGTTCCCTTAATTCTTCGTCCTCAGTACGATGGTGTCCATAGTGGACAAATTGCTTTTCCAGGAGGAAGAAGAGAAGATATAGATAAAGATGTAATTGACACAGCATTAAGAGAAACCTTTGAAGAAATTGGTGTCCTGATTCCAAGGTCTCAGGTAATAGGAGAACTTTCTCAACTTTATATTCCTCCAAGTAATTCCCTTGTAACTCCTGTTGTAGCTTATTCTAAAAATAGTTTGGAATATGAAATAGATACAACTGAAGTGGATAAGGTTTTTGATGTTCCATTGCATAATTTTAAGAGACCAGAAAATAGGAAAATGGTTCCTTTAAATGTAAGAGGGTTTAAGTTTATAGCACCTTCTTTTCAAGTTTCTGGGCAAACGGTTTGGGGGGCTACAGCTATGATGATTAGCGAGTTAATAATGATCTTAAACGATTTTCATGATTGATATTTAGTTTAAATATTCCATAATATTTTCATAGGTTATTCTAATGCCAATTGTTAAATCACAAGCTTTTCACTCTCCTTTAATTCAGTTTAATGGTCATCTTCAAACTATCATACCAAGTTTTTTTAGGGAAGTAAAGAATGTAAATTATTCTAGAGAAAGAATCGAAACTCCAGATGGAGATTTTTTGGATATTGATTGGTCAGACAAAGGAAATCGAAAGGCAGTTCTGGTTTCCCACGGTTTGGAAGGAAGTACCAACCGCCATTATGTAAAAGGAGTGATTAGACTATTCAATAAAAACGGCTGGGATGGAATTGGCTGGAATTGTAGAAGTTGCAGTGGAGAAATGAACCGTTTACCTAGATTCTACCATCATGCCGATACACCTGATCTTTCTTTTGTAATTGATCATGTTTTAAGTAAGAAAAAATATGAAGAATTGCTATTGATTGGATTTAGTATGGGAGGAAGTCTTACCTTAAAATATTTTGGTGAAAGAGGCGAAAAAGTTAGATCTGAGATTAAAAAAGGTATTGCATTGTCTGTTCCTTGTGATCTAACTGATTGCAGTATTGAGTTGGAAAAAAAAGGAAAGATGTTCTATAATAAAAGGTTTTTCAATAAACTTTCAGAGAAGGTAAAAGCAAAAGCCGAATTGATGCCAGGTAAAATTTCAGCCGAACCGTTGGTGAGATACAATATTACTTCTTTAAGAAAATTTGATCAGAATTATACAGCTCCACTACATGGGTATAAAAGCGCAGAAGATTTTTATGATAGAGCAAGCTCAAAACATCATTTGACAGGAATTAGAAAACCAGTATTGTTAATTAATGCCTTAAATGATCCTTTTCTGGTTGGTAAATGCTATCCAATTGAAATTGCCATTAAGAGTGATTTTTTAGACTTAGAAATGCCCGAAAATGGTGGTCATGTAGGTTTCGAAATTAGAGGTAAAAACGAAACTTATTCAGAATTACGAGCATTGGAGTTTGCTGAAAATTAACAATTCACTTCATCATTTTAATTATCTCACCATCTAAAGTTAAAAACTCACCCATAGAATTAGCCGCCATACAGGAATGTATTGGTAAAATTGTGAGAATATCACCAATCTTAGTTTTAGCAATAAAAGAATCTGGGGCATTAATAGTCCCATGTTCCTGTGAAAGGTCAGTAAGTGTTACCCCTTCAATTGGATTGCTCCATGAAATAGAATTTGAAGGATCGAAATTTACTACTTTTCCAAAAAATGGATGACCATTAATTGTTATAGAATCTTTCGCAAAATGAATTCCTCCTCCATGAATAACAATATTATTTCTCTCCGGATATTTGGCAATAACTGGACAGGCCATTGCTACTGCAATGTTTTTATAATTACAAGAACCAATTTGTTGTTGTGTTAAATCATAAAACACAAAATTTCCCGGGCCAAATTCATCAACACTGTCAAAATGCTCAAATACACTACAAAATGGAGTATCTCCAAAGGAAATTTTAAGGGCTGAAAAATCAGGATTAAAATGTGTTTTAAGTTGCTTTAGAGCTTCAATGGTTTGGTGGAATTTTTTTTTAAAATCCTTCTTAGAGTCTAAGTGATAAGAATGGCCTGCATGACAATAAAATCCCTCAAATTGAAGATGCTGATTTTCTTTTGCCATTTCCAGCAAATTTGAAATAGTTTTAATTTCTGTTGAAGGAATTCCAATTCGATGATACCCAGTATCAATTTCAAGATAAAAACCAATGGAGCTAGTTAGTTGTATCTTTAAAGCATTTAAAGATTCCTTATTGACAATTAAAACATCAAGTTTTATCCTTTTTCCCAACACATTTATCTCTGGAATTTCCAATATATTTAGTGGAAACGCTAAAACAATATTTTCCCAACCATTTTTCGCAAAATACTTAGCCATCTTAAGAGACGAAACTTTAATTTTTGAAACTCCAAAGGCCTTGTACCAGGAGGCAATATCAGCAGACTGATGGGTTTTGAAATGAGGAGTAAAAGCCATACCCTTCCGGCTGGCTTTTTCACTCATTCTATTAATATTTTGAATGGCTTTCTGTTTATCTAGGAGTAGGGTAGGTTGGATGATATTTAAATTCATATTTTTTAGAATAGTTTGAGCTCTCGTACTCTACACCGGGTAATACTATTTTAGAGAAATAATAATCTCTATTTCAGTTTTTTAAATCAAAAAAATAAACGATTAACTTTGGTTTACTACTTAATTAGCCATGTCTGGTGCTGATTTAATATCCAGTTTTTTTACCTTTTTTCTTAAGGCCATCATGAATTTTTTTCCCGGATCTTCTTTTACTGTTCTGTAATTTTTATCCTTTTCTTTCCAAAGGGGATGATTTTGGAAAACCTTATATTCATAATGTCCAATTAAATACTCGATGTCATATTTTTCTGCCAGGTATTTTACCAATTTTGCATTTGCTTTTAATTGGGCTTTCGTAAGAGGATTGTCTTTGCCGTCACCAACATTTTCGATACCTATAGCGCAATAATTCAAACCTATCACATGTCTTGCAAAGGTGGTTTCTGGCATAAGTCTGTAAATAGTACCATCTCTATCTACCACAAATTGGGCAGAGACATTTAAAGCGCTTGCTCCCTTTATTTGATCTCTCGATTGTGGAATTTCCGATTTATCGAATATTTGAAAGGTCTTTTCAAATGTGGGAACAACGGTATAATGTACTACAATAATTTTTGGATCGATTGTAGGTGTTTCTTTTTCAATCCCATACCTGGTTTTTATATATTCCAATGACAACTCTGTTCTTCTTTCATCAAAAATTACGGGTTTGTCATTAATTTCTATTTGAGCATAAGCTAGTTGAAATGAAAAAAAATATATAATTAAAATTAGAAGTTGTTTTTGCATGGTTTTGTGTGTTTTCTTTTATTTTTTTGCCTGAAGTTTTGGCAATTTTAGTTAATCCTAATTGCATTTAAAATGCCTTTGCTGAAATAAGACCTTAAATATTACCAATAAAATCTATTGACCTATCGAAGAATTTACCAGGTTGATTATTAACTATTATCGAGATGTTCTTTTCGATTTTTCCAAAGTTTATCAACACACTTTTATTTAACACATGAAATTAAATATTTACCCAACTAAACTTATACTCAAACATCCCTTTAAAATCGCCCACGATTCCAGGGAAAGCCAGGATACAGTGATTGTTGAGTTACAAGACAATGGGTTTTCCGGATTTGGAGAAGCTACTACTAATAAATATTACAAGATTACCGCTGATTATATCAGTAAAAGTCTGGAAGAAATTAGGGGTTTTCTGGCAGGCTACCAGTTGGAAACTCCTGAAAAACTCTGGGTGGAATTAAATAAAAGAATTGGGGAAAACTCTTTCGCTTTATGTGCTTTGGATGAAGCTGCCCATGACCTTTTTGGTAAAATTAATGGAAAACCTGTATATAAAATCTGGAATTCTAATACTGCCAACAACCCATTGACGAATTTCACGATTGGGATTGATTCTATTGAAAATATGGCTAAAAAGTTATTAGAACAACCCTGGCCAATTTACAAAATCAAATTAGGTACTTCTGAGGATATTGAAATCATAAAAGCTTTAAGAAAAGTTACTGATTCAGTGTTCAGGGTAGATGCCAATTGTGCATGGGCTCCTGAAGAAACAATTAATAATTCCAAGGAAATGGCTGAAATTGGAGTGGAGTTTATAGAACAACCACTTGCTGCAGATAATTGGGAGGGAATGAGAGATGTTTATAAAAACACTGCTCTTCCTATAATTGCTGATGAAAGTTGCATTAAGGAAAGTGATGTAGAGAAATGCAATGGTTTTTTCCATGGAGTAAATATCAAGTTGACTAAATGCGGTGGACTTACACCAGCCAGAAGAATGATTAAAGAAGCAGAAGAATTAGGTTTGAAAAAAATGGTTGGTTGTATGACGGAATCAACCGTAGGTATTTCCGCAATTGCACAACTTTTACCTCAATTAGATTATGTTGATATGGATGG